>DAOUWY010000032.1 GCA_030666885.1 Methanosarcinales archaeon | reverse complement strand
CATAGACCTTGAACCCGAAATCCCTGTCGATCTCGTCTTTCATACTTGTGATTATCACAGGCGATTTTGTCCTGTCCCCAACCAGGCCTTCCACCAGGCTGCTGTCAACCTTTACTGACTTCTTACTGCCGATAAGCAGCAGTGAATCAATGTAGCGTATATCCTCAATATCCAGGCTGGAAAGTACATCCTTTACATCCTGTATTACATCCGGTTCAGGTGTGAAGGTCCTGAATACCAGTATCCACTCATTACCAGCCCTCACAGTCCTGGACTGCCCGATTTCACTTACCGCATCATACAAGCTATTGTGGGTATTCCCGTTCAAACCAAACACCATTCACAGAATGAAACTTTATGTTATTGTGTTCATATAGTGATATTCAATTGTATTGAAATAGTTTGTCAAATTATAGTATAGCAGGGGAAAACATCTGTCGGTTTCTGGTTGATACAACTCAAATGTAGAACACAAAAAACGCAAACATTGAGACGATCACAACAGTAACCAGATTCAACCACAACCCGGCCCTGGCCATCTGGGGAATGGTAACATAACCAGACCCGAACACAATGGCATTGGGGGGGGTGGCTACCGGCATCATGAATGCCAGGGACGATGATATTGCCACAGCAGCCATAATACCGAACGGGGAGATGCCCAGGGTCACTGCAATGGATGCGGCAATTGGCATCAGGATAGTTGCCGTGGCCGTATTTGATGTGATCTCTGTGAATATCTTGGTAATAACAACAGTTGCCAGGATCAATAGTAATACGGGCATAGCCACAAGGAACGTAAAACTCTGGGATACCCATTCAGCCAGGCCCGTTTCTGCAAATCCCCTGGCAATAGCGAACCCTCCACCCATTAAAAGCGCAACACCCCATGGTACTTTTTCAGTATCCTCCCATGAAAGCAGTGAATCCCCCTCCCCTGAAGGTATTATAAACAGCAGCAGAGCCCCGGTAATAGCGATACTGGCATCTGTAACCTGGGGCAGGTACTTGCCCCACAACACCCCCCGGGTCATCCACAAGACCGCCACCAGTGCAAACACAATAAGCACATGTTTCTCTTCCCTGGTTATCTTACCCTGACTGGCCATCTCGGCTTTTATGACCTCACCGCTGCCCGGAATCTCATCTTTTTGGATTCGGTAACCGATATGGGTAAGATAGAACCAGGTGATGACCAGCATGACAAACGCAAGGGGAAACCCGAAGTACGCCCATTCAAAGAAGTTTACCTGGACCCCGAACATGGACTGGTAGATACCTGCGAATATCAGGTTGGGCGGCGTCCCAACCAGTGTTGCCATCCCGCCTATGGATGCTGCATAGGCAATAGAGAGCATTAGAGCCACATTAAAATCCGGGTCTGATTTTTTTGCAGATATACTGGCAATCACCGCTGTCCCGATAGGCATCATGACCATGGCAGTGGATGTATTTGATATCCAGGCAGATAAAAAGGCGGTGGCGACCATGAAGCCTGCTATGATACGCCTGGGACCAATGCCTATGGTGTGCACCACAAACAGGGCAATGCGCTTATGCAGGTTCCACTTTTCCATAGCAATGGCAATGAAAAAGCCACCTAACATGAGGAATACGATATGGTGTCCGTACTGTGCTGTTACATCGCCTACATCCATGGCACCGAATGCAGGTAAGACAACGATGGGCAACAGTGCTGTGGCAGAGATAGGGATGGCCTCGCTTATCCACCATACTGCCATCCAGATTGTGACACCTGCTACAACTGTGGCGGCCGGGGACAGGCTTTCAGGTTCGGTAAATAGGATTAGAATAAAAAAGAGCGGACCGAAAACCAGACCTGAACTTTGCCTTATACCTTGCTTCACACTTTCATACTTAAAATCATTGTATTTAAATCATATTAAATTCACATGCTTTGTGGAGGTATGATAAATTGTATAAAAAATTGATTATTTTACTGGTGTTGTTTACATTATTAACAGCAGGTTGTACAGAAAAGGATTCTACAACTACCTCAACAAGTGATGGTGAAATGGATATTAGTTTCAATGTCCCTGAAGGCTCTGAAAATGAATGGTGCCCGGTCGGAATGACAGTGGATATTGCAAATCCCCAGACTGGTGAGACAATAAGCATGGAAATCGTAGGTATTGAAACAGTTGACGGTGTTGAGATGTGTAAGTCTTTCATTGACCCAAATACGGATGGTGTGAACGCAAAAATGACATACATGTTTTCAGAGGACGGCGAGACTGTCGAATGGATGTATTATGATGCTAACGGGAATATTATCTCGCAGATGAGCGTGAAAGACGGCACGATGACCATGACCGATATGATGGGTAATGTAAATAGTTACGATTTGACCTAAGGATTTTATAAAAATTCAACCCCTTCCAGCCTTGGGATGGAAGGGGTCTTTTATTTTATTTTACATGTTCATGGCAAAACCCTGCCGCAATTATCAATACCCAATCCCGTTGCTTACTGCAGCAGTTTCACCCGTATTGTGAACTGGTACAACGCCTGCCCCCCAGCACCTTCATTATCCAAAGAAATGCCTAAAATCTGAGTTTAGAAAATCGGCTCTTAGCTGTTTGTATGGGTATTACAAACCAATAAAATCGACTGAAGTAAATTATAGGAAGGACATATCGAGTACAGAGCGTTGTACGTTATCGAAATGTTCAAGATTTAATCAAGAAGATGCATATTCAATAGGATATTTAAATCCCATGCGCCCACATAAAATAGCGAAGAGCCATAGTAATCCTTAGTAACCCATTAGCTGTATGCGTTTATAATCTTGGCGGGAATTGCTGACATTCTATACTTTTTAGTATTCTTTGCTGGAATGAAGCTCCCCACAGCAGAGCTGCGGGTTATAACGATCTGTATTAACTTTTTTTCTTGTCTTCCTTCATTTGATCTAATCTACTCCCGCCGCCTCCCGCCCCATCCTGAAAGCCTTCAGGTTCACTTCCACGGTCTTTGGCGGCACCAGATTACTTATACTCTCTTCAAGGCTCCCGACATCAAGGGGCAGGAAATTAGAAAGCGCACCTATCAGTACCACATTAGCTGTTAACGGATGACCTGCCTCAATTGCTATCCTGTCTGCATCCAAAGGCACCAGGTGTTTACAGCGCCCCTTCAGTTCATCCAGCACAGCATCCACCTCAGGGTACACTGAAGCACCTGACAGAACAGTAATTGGGAGAATAGGATTTGTATTCACTACCACCACACCATCAGGTGACAGGAAATCTATGGCTCTTAGTCCCTCTGCCGGTTCCAGACCAAGTATAGCATCGGCCCTGCCCGCCGGTATCAGTGACCCGTACTTACAATCCAGTCTCACATGATTGATAACCGAACCGCCGCGCTGTGCCATGCCATGTGTCTCAGAAGCCTGCACAGGCAACCCTTCATTCACTGCCGCCATGCCCACGATATCGGAAGCAAGTATAGCACCCTGCCCGCCAACACCTACCATTACCAGGTCGAATTCTGTCATTTGGAAACCTCCTTAATAGCATCGAACGGGCAGACCTGGGCACATACCCCGCAGCCCACACAAAGTTCACTGATTCGTGCCTTCCCCTTTTCCCCTTCCTCTGTGGATTCAATGAACGAAGATGCAGGACACCCAAACCTGATACACGCCTTACAGCCCTGGCATTCGTCAGGATCGACTGTGAACGGAGTGAGCCTTATTCCACGCCTGCGGGCCGTGATGATGCACTCCTGCCTTGAAATGACCACTGCCGTCCCTTTATGTTCCCTGGCCTGTTTGAATACATCGAAAGTTTCTTTAACGTCAAAAGGATCGGTCGCCCCCACAAACTCCACACCGCACGACTTTGAAATATCTTCCAGTGAGGCCATGAACGTAGCATCGCCAAGTACGTTCAATCCTGTGCCAGCATGGGGCTGGTGCCCGGTCATAGCAGTGGTCCTGTTATCCAGGATTGTAACCGTAATATCCGCACCATTGTACACAGCATTCAACAACCCTGGAATACCGGTATGCAAAAAGGTAGAGTCGCCAATGGAACAGCAGATTGGTTCGGTCTCACCTGCATGGTAGATACCGGAAGCAGTAGTAATGCTGGCACCCATGCACAGGCAGGTATCCATTGTCCCCATCTGGACACCAAGGGTATAGCATCCGATATCGCCTGGGAATATTGCCGACTTGCCAAAGGCTTTCTTCATGGCATAATAGGTGGCCCTGTGCGGGCAGCCCGGACACATGACAGGTGGACGGTTCGGCAGTTCAACTGACAACTCTTCAGGTACGCGGGGAGTATTGTCAAGACCGGCAACCTTTGAGATGGCAGCTTCCACAATTGATACATTCAGTTCCCCGCTTATGGGTACCATGTCTTTTCCATGTACATCCAAATTTCTAGTACCCGATATTGACCTTACGGCTTCTTCCACAACAGGTTCCAGTTCCTCTATAACCAGTACCTGTCCCACCGGGTCCGGCAGTTGTTCCACCGAGTCCAGTAATTGTTCTATCAGGTTAAGAGGCACCGGATAAGTGGATATCTTTAAAAAGGATGCCTTTATGCCGAGCCGGTCCATGGCTTCCCTGGCATAAACAGATGCCACACCTGATGCGATAATCCCCAGTTTGGCGCTCTTAACAATATCCAGCTGGTTCCATTTTGAAGATCCAAGTGCCTCAGCCATTATACTCTGTTTTTCCATTAGCACATTATGCCGCACCCTGGCATGGGGAGGAAGCATCACCCACTGCTGCGGTCTCTTTTCAAAACCAATCTTTTTGCCCGGATTTTCAGTTCCAGGCATTGTAATGTCGGATTTGCCGTGACACACCCTGGTGGTGGGGCGAAGTATCACTGGCATCTCAAACTTCTCTGAGAAATTAAAAGCATAGGACACCATATCACAGGCTTCCTGCGGCGTGGCCGGGTCCAGGCAGGGTATGCGGGCAAATTGTGCATACCGCCTGTTATCCTGTTCGTTCTGGGACGAATGGCATCCGGGGTCATCGGCAGAGATTATGACCAGCCCGCTCATAACGCCTGCATATGCAAGGGTCATGAACGGGTCCGAGGCCACGTTAAGGCCAACATGTTTCATGGTAGCTGCGCTGCGGCCCCCTGACCATGAGGCACCTATGGCCACTTCCAGCGCAACTTTCTCGTTTACAGACCACTCCACATGACAATCCGGTTTCAACCGGGCAAGGGCTTCGATGATCTCAGATGAGGGGGTGCCTGGATAACCTGATACAAGGTCCACTCCGCTATTGTATAATGCCTGTGCAATAGCATGATTACCTAACTGGTAGCGAATATTCCTTTTTAGCATAGATATGTTCCTCAGTATGTTGTTAATCTGCTTCTTTTATTTCTTTAAGTCGCTGGCTTACAGCTTCCAGTCTCATGCCGATTCCGGGTAGACCATCGGGTAGCCAGAAATCATAATCATAGTAACGGTTGAACAGCTCACTGTATTCTGTTTCTGCTTTTTTGATCACAACGGCCCCGTCGGCAGCGTCCTCCACCAGTGCTTCCAATCGATCCAGTTTACGTGACATGTCAGGAATAATATTTGAAGTGACTATATCCCAGTCAAAGGACCTGCATCCTTCAAATTCAATCGTATCCATGATCTCGCTCAATTCAGGCGGCACTGTGCCAAATGAAGCAGGGCCTGCTATATATAAATTTGAACTCTGTGGGGCACCAAATACTGCCGTGGAAGGGATGGGTTCAAGCCAGTGTATCTTCATTGCCGATGTGATCAGTTGCCTGAGTTCTTCTGGCTCGGGAGTCTCATCGTCACGTAAATATGCTAGTTCCTGGGCGATGTCGATTATCTCTTCCTCAGATACTACAACCATGACCTCGACAATGCCTGAGAGTTCTTCGGTGGTAATGGTAAGCATAGGTAGACATTGGGGGATAAGATAAAAAACATTTCTTTATTAATTATTACCCTCTCTCAAACAATCACATCAAATCCACACAATCCAGCATATAAAGATCATAACATTTTTCCTGTAAGGAATTCCCTGACCACCATGTTAAAGTATTTCTCATCTTCCATAAACGGCAGGTGTTTTGCAGATGGTATCACAGAGAATCTGGACTGCCTGATTCCTTTGAGCACCCGCCCCCCTTCCATTAACGGGTCATTCTCACCAAAGATGATCAAGGTGGGCTGGTGGATATTTTCAAGTTCTTCACTTACATCGAATAATTGTAATTCCTGCTGCATATCAAAAAAGATGTCAACATCCCGCAGGGATTTAATATAATCCGTATATTCAGGAAGGAACTTGTAAGAAACATATATTGGGCAGCTTTTCAGTAGAATCTCCCTGGTCAAGGATTCTTTATAAGTGTTTTTATTTTTCAGATGTTGTAAATAAGATTTAAGGTTTGTATACATCAGGACGGCTTTTAAGGGATAATACCCTTTTATGCCAGTTTGTTTTGCAGTTGTGCCTACCAGAATCAGCGTGTCAAGATGTGCAGGGTAGCGCAGTGCATACAACAGCGCCACAAAACCTCCCATGGAATGACCCAGTATCTCAATAGTCTCGTGTCCGAGAGCTTCACGCAGGGCATTTATATCATCTGTAAATGTTTCGAGGGTATAGGTTTTTTTATCAGCTTTTGAGGACTTGCCGTGCCCCCTGAAATCAATGTAATACAATTTACGGTAATTTTCAAGTCCTGCCAGTGAGCGGCCAAAGTACCTGTTGTCAAGTCCCGGACCCCCATGCAGTACATACATGGGATTTCCTTTTCCTCTTATTTTATAATAGAGGTTTATCCCGTTGACTTTTATTTCTGGTATGTTTCTCACCTGGACAGGTATTCTTTATGGATGTGTTTTAATATAATATTATTTATGTGTGTGTTTTAATATAAATCAGTAGGGATAGGTAAGAGTTACTATAACCAAGGGGTCATTGTCTATATTAGCAATAGAGCATTCTATATTTTTTGAGATTGTCGGAAATGCCTGATTTTCAAATATTCCAGCTTTACTGCCTTAACTTGACCGGACGCAGCATAGCGATTTAGTTTTAACAATATTTAAGGAAGTTCCAATTCAGACGCTTTTTAGGTACTTTTCCGACAATCTCTTCTTCATTCCAATTCATACATAAATAAAATGGTATTTATACCTGAAAAAATACTTAAAGTAATATCCAAGTTCTTACCTCATAAAGGAAATAAAGATGGCAATTAAAAAAAGTGAATTATACAGCTCTCTTTGGAAAAGCTGCGACGAATTAAGAGGTGGAATGGATGCCTCACAATACAAAGACTATGTATTGGTATTGTTGTTTGTAAAATATGTGTCAGATAAATATGCAGGTAAAAAGTATGCCTCAATTGTAATTCCTGAAGGTGGCAGCTTTCAGGATATGGTTTCCCTCAAAGGAAAAAAGGATATTGGCGAAGGCATCAATACAATCATAGCAAAATTGGCAGAAGCCAACAACTTGAAAGGCGTAATCGATGTCGCTGATTTCGACAACTCTGACAAGCTTGGCAAAGGCAAGGAAATGGTTGACAGGCTCTCGAATCTTGTGGGCATATTTCAAAACGAAAGCTTTGATTTTAGCAAGAACAAAGCCGAAGGTGACGATATTCTGGGCGATGCCTATGAATACCTGATGCGTCATTTTGCGACTGAATCTGGTAAAAGCAAGGGGCAGTTCTATACACCTGCCGAAGTGTCTAGGATAATAGCAAAAGTTATTGGTATTAGCCATGTGAAAAGCCAGGAACAAACCATTTACGACCCTACCCGTGGAAGTGGCTCGTTGTTGCTTAAAGCTGCTGATGAAACACATCAGGGTGTTACCATCTATGGTCAGGAGAGGGATAATGCAACGGCTGCATTGGCTAAAATGAATATGATCTTGGATGGCAATCCAACGACAGAAATCTGGCAGGATAACACACTTTCAACTCCTTATTTCAAGAATCCGGACGGAACGTTAAAAACATTTGATTTTGCAGTTGCCAATCCTCCCTTTTCTGACAAAGCATGGAGTAATGGCTTTGACCCGTTAAATGATCTATACGAACGCTTCAAGGGCTATGGCATTCCACCAGCCAAAAATGGTGATTATGCTTTTTTGCTGCATCTTATCCGTTCACTCAAAAGCAAAGGCAAGGGTGCGATTATTTTACCGCATGGTGTGCTGT
Organism: Methanosarcinales archaeon; assembly: GCA_030666885.1. Classification (GTDB taxonomy): domain Archaea; phylum Halobacteriota; class Methanosarcinia; order Methanosarcinales; family Methanocomedenaceae; genus Methanocomedens_A. The sequence continues at coordinate 3,345 of DAOUWY010000032.1, read as the reverse complement.
TTCGTGGGAATGCCGAGACTGAAATACGCAAAAATATCATTCGCAAAGGTTTTATTAAAGGCATTATCGGCTTGCCTGCAAACCTGTTTTATGGCACAGGTATTCCTGCCTGCATCATTGTGATCGACAAGGAAAATGCCGAGAGCCGCAAAGGTATTTTTATGATAGATGCCGGCAAGGGTTTTGTGAAAGACGGAAATAAGAACCGCTTGCGTGAGCAGGATATCCACAAGATTGTGGATGTGTTTAATAAGCAAACTGAAAATCCCAAATATTCCCGTATGGTATCTGTGGAGGAGATCGAACAAAACGAGTACAACCTGAACATCCCCCGTTATATTGATAGCCAGAAAGCTGAGGACATACAGGATATTGAGGCGCATTTGCTGGGTGATATTCCAGAGCAGGATATTGATGACCTGGATAACTACTGGCAGGTGTATCCAACGCTTAAAAATGCGCTGTTCACCATAAGCTCAAGGAAAGGATATATTACGTTAACAATACCACCAGAAGTGATCAAGCATACCATTTTTTCGCATCCTGAATTTGCAGATTATACCCTGGAGATAGATGCAGCTTTTAAGAAATGGAAAGATGAATGTATACCTATACTGAAAAATCTGGATGTGGATACCAAACCAAAAGAAGTGATACACAACTTATCGGAATCCATACTTGCATCATTTGCAGATAAAGACCTGATCGCGGGTGATGGCTGGAAGGCTGAATTATCACGTGTTAACCAAAAGAAGGATGAATGGGATAGTGAACTGGTACCCAGGCAATTTATGATTAATCGTTATTTTGCCGAAGAACAAAATGCTATAGTACAATTGGAAGCTGAGCGTGATGCCTTTAGCCGCCAGATGTAAGAGATGGGTGAAGAGCATAGTGATGAAGAGGGTTTGTTAGAGGAAGTAAAAACCGACAAGGGCAAAATCAGCAAAGTCAATGTGCAAAAGCGCATCAAGGAGATTAAGAAAGACTCAAATTCTGATGTTGATGCCTTTGAAGAACTGAAGGTATTAGAGGCTTATTTGAAGCTGATGGTAAATGAAGCAGATGCAAATAAGAAAATTAAAAATGCCCAAAAAGCGATGGATAAGAATGTAATCGACAGGTACAGGGTGCTGTCAGAGGACGAGATCAAAACCCTTGTGGTGGATGATAAATGGATGACTGCCATTAGCAAGGATGTGATGTCCGAACTGGAGCGTATTTCCCAGCGCCTTAGCCAGAGGATCAAGGGACTGGCTGAACGCTATGCTACACCTATGCCTGCGGTGAATGCACAAGTGGATGAACTGGAGATAAAGGTGAACAGGCATCTGGAGAAGATGGGGTTTGAATGGACGTGAATGCAATTTCTAATGGGGATGGTGGAATTTTTACAACAACTTGTTACAAAACTGCTACAATTGGGAAACAGCATGTGGCAAAATTGACATCCGAGTACGAACTGACCCGCGCCCTGCCTGAAAACCTAAGATACAGCCTGCCGGGCATTGAGGAGATAGAAGCTGAACTGTGTGGGATACATCAGGAGGAGAGCGGCGATGAGTGATGTAACGGAAGGTTATAAGCAAACTGAGGTTGGAGTTATTCCCGGGGAATGAGAAGTGAAAAAATCTGACCTTAACAACCGCAAATCAATGGGACAACAAAAACCCGGGGTTATTTTCCCCGCACCTGCTGCCTTAATAGATATGCCTAAAGGATATGAATCTTTTTTTAAAAATCTCAAGGAACGCATTATCAGCGAACGGCTCAAAACCGTGCTTTCAGCCAATACAACAATGATAATGTTGTACTGGGAAATTGGTCAGTCCATTCTTTTGCGCCAGCTATCCGAAGGTTGGGGTGCAAAAATCATTGACTGTCTTTCTCATGATTTGAAAGCCGCATTCCCTGATATAGGCGGATTTCCGTCAAGAAATCTCAATTATATTCGAAAAAATGTGCAAGCATGGTCTGATAGAGAAATAGTGCAACGCACCGTTGCACAATTTCCGTGGTGTAGCAATTTAACACTTCTGAAAAAGATGGGGGTGCATTGAATTGAATAAAATACAAACCAACATGGAGTATAAGAAGTGGCTTGCTGAACTCAAAAATAAAGTACGAACAATTCAAATAAAGGCAGCCATTGCTGTTAATAATGAACTCTTGACATTTTACTGGGAACTTGGTGCTGATATTGTGCAAAGGCAATCCACCACCAACTGGGGCGATAATTTTTTGAGTGAGCTCAGTGCTGATTTGATGAATGAATTTCCAGATGTGAAAGGTTTTTCTGTCAGGAACCTGAAATATATACGGCAATGGTATCTTTTTTATTGCTCTGATTTGCAAACTGGAAGCTCTGCAATTGGGCAACAGCTTGTTGCCCATTCGCAAATTATCCAAATCCCATGGGGACATAATATTGTAGTCATCACCAAAATTAAAAATGTAGATGAAGCGATTTTTTATGTCCAAAAAACAATTCAAAATAATTGGTCACGGGCGGTACTGACACATCATATCGAAAGCGGCTTGTATTTACGTGAGGGTAAGGCGATTACTAACTTTAAAGCAACATTGCCGACCCCGCAATCTGATCTGGCACGACAAACATTAAAAGATCCTTACAAATTTGATTTCCTTAATCTACGGGAAAAATACGATAAGAGAGAACTGGAAGATGCTCTTATAGATCATGTAACTAAATTTTTATTAGAACTTGGGGCAGGTTTCTCTTATATTGGTCGACAGTATAAACTTGAAATAAACGCAGATGAATTTTTTATTGATTTGTTATTTTACCATGTCCGATTGCATTGTTATGTGGTAATTGAACTCAAGACTGTGAAGTTTAAACCGGAGTTCGCAGGGAAACTTAATTTTTATATCTCTGCAGTTGATGGTGTTTTAAAAACAGAAACTGATAACCCAAGTATCGGCATTCTTATTTGTAAATCGAAGAATGATGTGGTAGTGGAATATGCTTTAAAGGATATTCACAAGCCTATTGGAGTGAGCGAATATATCATCACCAAAAACCTGCCTGAAAACCTTAAATCCAGCTTGCCCAGCATTGAGGAACTTGAAGCAGAACTGAGCGGGATACATCAGGAGGAGAGCGACGATGAGTGATGTGCCAAAGGGGTATAGGATGAGTGAGGTGGAATAGATGAACGTTTTACTGTCAATTAAACCGAAATATGCTAATCAAATCCTAAAGGGAAATAAAAGATATGAATTCCGCAAATCGGTGTTCAAGAACCGCGATTTAGATATTGTTTATATTTATTCTTCTTCCCCTGTAAAAAAAATTGTAGGCGCATTTTCGATAAAAAAGAT
>DAOUWY010000082.1 GCA_030666885.1 Methanosarcinales archaeon | reverse complement strand
ATCCATCACTGGCTGGTATAGTTCCCTCCCAGATATCTCCACTACCATTAGTTAGAGATACACCGGCAGCGATCACAGATGTTACTCCGACATTATCCGTAGCATTTACAGTGACTAAAATATCATCACCGGTATTCGGATCAGTCGTGTTCAGTATAACAGAGTTGATCACCGGATCCGATGTGTCCGAAGCCTCCAGCGTGATATTATAGTTGAAAATCCCACCATCATCGATCTCACCCTGTGACACAGTCTTTGACATAATCTTGGACTGTGAGCACCCTGATGCATCAATCTCCAGGATATTGCCTTCGCTTACATTATCGCTGCTCAGCACGAGCTGGTAATAGTTCGATGTCGGGAAGTTCTCGGCATCCCAGCTTGTGCTTGTGTTCATGTTCGTCACCTTAACCCATGATTCGTTGCATGGTTCACCATTTGAGTCATTCACATATCCATTGAGCACAAACGATGTCGGCCCTTCTGCTGTCGATGTTGTAATACATAGTGTTACAATTGCTAATATTATTAATATATTTGTTGTATTTATTCTCATTTATACACATCCAACATATGTCATATTAAACAAAAAAAAATTAATCGCATATTATTTATAGTTTCGTATTATTATTTCGAGACTTTATATTATTTCCTAATTATTATTTATCACATTTTATATATCTCGCAAACTATATTTGTATGGTCCCGGCATTTCCAGACAAAATTAAAAAGTCTCGTTATTAAGATAACAAACCTTTTTACATGTAACAAAAAATTAAGATAATATGCAAGTACTGGTTGTAACGGGGCGTAAGGCCGCAGGGATAGTACGAAAGTCTGTGGGCAATCTGGCCGAAGTTTTGGTACTGGATATTGATGTTGCCGCCTTTACCACGCCAAAGCGTCTTGAAAGATCCCTTTCCGGGCAGGAATTTGACCTTATTATCATAGCAGGGCTCGTCTCTGCTGATTTTTCCGGGCTTGAAAAGCAACTGGAAACTCCAATCCGGCTGGGTCCCAAACATGCTGTTGACCTGGGATTTGTGCTGTCGAGTTATGGTGATGTTGAATTATCGACTAATATACCCGCCTGTGAATTGCTAATGCAGCAGCGGCGGGATATTGCATTATCAAGTCTGTCAAAAATGGAGGATGCTTCTACACCGGCTTTAGTGTTGGACCACCTCAAGATCGGCGGGGATTCGATTATAAAAGTGATGGCAGAAATAGTGGATGCTACTGCCCTGCCCGGTGATGAACTTATTGAAAGGATACATCTTTTCCAGTCCAAAGGTGCGGATATCATTGACCTTGGTGTTGGCATGGCCGCTACTGTAAGTGATGTTCGGCGCACGGTCAAGGTGGCCAGGGAAGTTGTTTCGGTACCCATAAGTATTGACACACTGGAGCCAGAACTGATAGTTGCAGCAGTGGAATCCGGCGTTGATATGGTATTGAGCCTGAATTCCGGCAATATCTGGCAGGTTGCTCCCGTTATTTCCAAAAAGGATATTGCTGCGGTGGTAATTCCTGATAGCGGTGGCGGCATGGACAGCCTGGAGGCAAACATAAGGTCTGCAAAGGATGCAGGCATTTCAAAGATCATTGCTGACCCTGTGCTGGACCCACCAGGGCAGGGCATGGTTGAATCCATGACACGATATAAACAATTCAGGCGATCACATCCCCACATCCCCACCTTCTTCGGTATTGGTAATATCACTGAACTCATTGATGCTGATTCAGTTGGTGTGAATGCGATGCTTGCTTCTATTGCAGGTGATGTGGGTGCAGATATTTTGTTTACACCCGAATACAGTGACAAGGCCAGGGGCAGTATAGCAGAACTTAAAGCAGCGGCCGGGATGACGGCACTGGCCGGGCAGCGCAGCACTCCCCCCAAGGACCTGGGACTTGACCTGCTTGTGCTGAAGGAAAAACGGTTCAGGCCCTTTGACAGCTTGCCTGAAGATTTCATTGAGTGTGAAAAAAGCTACCAGTGGATGCGTGACCCTGCCGGGAGTTTCAGGATAAGTATCTCTGACCAATGTTTCAGGGATGGCGAGTTCAGGCAGGGCAGGATCATTGCCAGGCATACAAAATATACTATTGTGGGGGATAATGCAAAGGAGGTGCTGGATACTGCCCTTGACTTGGGGTTGGTATCAAGGCTGGACCATGCTGCCTACCTGGGCTCGGAATTGATGAAGGCCGAACTGGCTATTAAATTGGGGCGTAGTTATTCCCAGGATGATGATTTTTAGACAAGGTATAGTCTTCAGGCAAATACCAGTTCAATACTAACCGCAGAGTTCGCTGAGGTACGCAGAGATGGGTAAATATACTCTGCACAGGATAACAATCCGGTCATTAACCACGCACTGGCTTACCATCCTTGAATGGTGTAATTCCGTCATGACAATGAACTGGAGGAGGCAGGAGCCCAGGTTGTTGTTGCTACTTTACTGAAGAAAACGTAAAGTGACGCCACAATTAATAAAAACATCGCAAGCATATAAGACAATAAAGGATAAATTTGATTATTTGATAAATCGGAAATTTGATAAAAAGCGATTAACAGAAGTGCATTTGTAAAATAAGGCCAGATGCCTCATAATCCCTCAAAGCGCCAGCAACTTCTCCTTTCCAGCTATTACATCCTCCATCGAGAACACTTCCAGGTTGTGGATGCCGCCATACCCCAACTCCCCTATCACTTCCAGGTCAACCGTCCCGCTGCCAGGTGCCATATGCACATCCCCGTTATACTCATCGGTCCACACACCCATATTATCATGTACATGCACATGCACTACCAATGGGCGCACAGTCTCCATAAACTCCCTGACCATACCGGGCCTGCCTCCTGCAGTCAGGTTTGCATGCCCCACATCAAAGGTAATACCCAGGTTGCCTGAATTGACCTCTTCAACTACCCGCACCAATTCACCAGCCTCACAGCACAGGTTCCCTGGAGCCGTCCCCTCCTTATTCTCCAGGCCCAGCATTACCCCATGGTTATCTGCAAACTCTGCAAGGCGCTTCAGGTTATCCACCATTTTCGACAGGCTATCCCGGCGGTTATTCCCAACAAGCCCGGGATGCAAAACCATCACCCTGGACTGGAAATATGCTGCCAGTTCAATAGACTCCTCCATAAGCCTGAAATCAGGACTGTTCATGTTTGCCGTATCCACACACAGTTTGGCAGAATATGTATGGACATTGGCATAGTAGGGTGCATGTACAGACGTCACACCACTGGAAGTGGATAATATATCCAACACTTCCCTGACCCGGTCATGCTGAAGTTTGCGCCCTTCATATAGTTCCATCTTGGGCACGTACAGCTCCACAGAGTCAACCTCATTGATCAACACCCCAAGCGGGGATGCAAAGGAAGATGCCCCGATTATCATTACTCTACAGCACCTGCCCCATAATGTCCAGTGCCCGCAGGATATCCTCATCAGATGTGGCATAGGACAACCTGATATGCCCCTCGCCCCTGGGCCCGAAGGCTGGACCAGGGGCTGTGATCACTCCAGCTTCCAGCAACTTCATGACAGCCTCCATTGAATTGTCAACCTTCGGGAATGCATAGAACGCACCATTTGGTTCCACGCATTCAATGCCGATATCCTTCAGCCCTTTCATTAATAAGTCCCTTCGCCGCAGGAAACTCCCCCGCATCTCAGACACGCATTCCTGGGGCCCGGTTATGGCAGCCAGGGCTGCTTTCTGGGCGATACTGTTAGCACATGCCTGCACGTACTGGTGAGCCTTCAACATCTGCTCGGTAATATCATGTGGAGCAGCCACATAACCCAGCCTCCAGCCCGTCATAGCATAGGTCTTGGATGTGGCATTGATGGTAACAACATTCCCGGAAACACTGGCAGGGCTCACATGCTCACCTTCATAGATAATATGCTCATACACTTCATCAGAGATAATGATAATATTATGGTCATCTGCCAGTTCGCATAGTCCCCGTATTTCATCCCTGGTCTGTACACCACCAGTGGGATTGGATGGCGAATTGAGTACCAGTACCCTGGTCTTATCAGTGATGTATCCGGCAACAACCTCAGCATCCAGGGTGAATGTATCAGTTAAAGGCACACCTACCGCCCTGCCGCCTGATATGTCAGTAAGTGCCACATATGACACAAATCCCGGATCAGGTACCAGTACCTCATCACCTGGTTCCACAAGAGCCAGAAGTGCTATGTGAAGTGCCTCCGATGCACCTGAGGTAATAATAATATCATCCGGAGCAACCTGGAAATTATTAAACTGTTCGAATTTTACAGACAGTGCCTGCCTTAATTCCGGCATACCAAGATTCGTGGTATATCCGGTGAAACCATCATTAATGGCGTCAATAGCTGCCTGTTTAATATGATCAGGGGTATCAAAGTCCGGTTGTCCGAGACCCATGTTTATGGCATTGGGCCCTGCCCCCTCGAATAACTTCCTTATACCTGAAATGTCTATCTTTTCAACCCTTTCGGCAAATCTTCGATTCGATGTCATTCTTCTTCCCTGTATTCCTTTTTGGTAATATTCCATCCTTCCATTGATTTAAGTTCATTAAATATCAATATGATCCTTGCCATACTCCCGTTCCAGTGAATTGTCTTATTCATTTCTCCTTCCTTAAGGTCATTAATAATACTTTCAATAAAATAATTCAATGCATGCTGTTTTGAAAACTGGATATTAAACATGACCTTGTATCCGTTTTTGATCCTTCCGTAGGATATTAATGTGTAGTCATTATTTTCATACAATGGGATCTGGTCATAATCACAGATGATCTCAGTTTCATGGACAAAAGAGGAATCTACCCTGGAAAAGCATTCTAATACCTTCCTGACACTTTGAAATGTAGCCTGCTTGCCGAACCATATCTTGATCTTGCCGGTTGTGCATGAGAGTCTGATGTTGTTACATCCCATCTCAATGTATGAAATATTTCTCCCTTCATCAAGAATGTCATCCATTGATATAGAAACCTCTTCTAACATCTGGATATGATATATGTTAACTTAATATGAATATTGCGGTAATATATTTTTGTATCGCTAGCTGTCGTTAATATAATAACCATAATGTGTTAATACAATCTCTTGAAAATATCATAACATATATATTTATGGACGAATCTATATATTACATATAGAACGGGATATAGATATGGAGATTAGAAAGATACAACAAACCGGAGGGTCAACTTACATCGTTCCCCTGCCCGAATAGTGGGCCGACCATGTGGGCCTGACCAGTGGTATGAATGTGGGGATTACTACCTGACCTGACGGCAGCCCGCTCATCTCACCTGACATCTCATCTCTATCTCCCACAATTCGATAAGGATGAAAATGGAAATGAACAAGGCATTACGTGCTATTAATGAGAAACTGGTCACCTGGGATTTAAGGGATGCACTACAACTGTGAATTTTATCAGGTATTATTGATCGTATAGGTGAGTATGGTGCAAATATTGCAGAGAAATAGCGATAAATTCAACTATATCAAAATCAGTGTAAGTAAAAAATAAGAATAATCCTGTGAGGGGATTGAAAAGGAGGAAAAAGAATGGGATTGATCAAGAGAGTAAAAAAGAATTTCTCATCCATATTTAAAAACTTATTTAAGAAAAAGACTGCAAAGATCGGCATATACGGGCCGCCAAATGCAGGAAAGACCACGCTGGCAAACCGCATCATCAGGGACTGGACAGGGGATGCTATGGGTGCGGTATCGAGAGTCCCGCATGAAACCAGGCGGGCGCGCCGCCGTGAAGGAGTGACCATCGAATCCAATGGCTCCAAGGTCACACTTGATATTGTAGATACTCCAGGATTGGCCACGAAAATAGATTTCCAGGAATTTATGGCCCATGGTCTGGAAGAAGAGGAGGCAAAGCGCAGGGCCAAGGAAGCCACTGAAGGTATCATCGAAGCCGTGAAATGGCTTGATGACCTGGATGGAGTTATCCTGGTGATGGACACTACCCAAGACCCGTTCACACAGGTGAATGTGACCGTTATCGGGAACATGGAAGCAAGGAAATTGCCGCTTTTGATCGCTGCCAACAAGATCGACCTGCCCGAATCCTCACCTGCGAGGATACGCAGTGCATTCCCCCAGCATCCACTGGTACCAATATCAGCATTGGAAGGACAGAACATAGATACTCTCTATGAAGAGATCGCGGACCATTTCGGGTGATATTATGATCGGAGTACAGATGGACCTGATTTCAGAGGAAAAGATGGCCGGGATGACAGCCATGGAAAAAATACGGCTGATACTTGATGGTGTTAAAAAAGGCAAGATAATTGTGCTTGAAAGAGGATTAACACCCAGTGAAGAAGCGAAACTCATCGAGATGACCATGACCGAGATCACTCCGGAAGATTTTCCAGGTATTGAGATAGAAAGCTATCCCAGCAGCCAGAACCAGAAATTAATAGACAGGATATTCAGGAAACCCGTTGTCAGGACAAGATTAACAGTGATCGGACCGGCAAACCAGTTGAAGACATTGAGAAAGGACCGTGATCTTATCAGTGCACTGGTATCTTCACAATAAATACTTAATCGTACTTTGCTAAAATAAAGAGGAACTATGCCACATAAATGTACCAGGTGTGAGAACATTTTCAAGGACGGTGCCGTGGAGATCCTTAACGGCTGCCCGAATTGCGGATGGAACAAGTTCCTCTTTGTACATGATGAGTCCCAGGAAGTCCCGGAGAGTACAACCGAAGGGGAGGAAGGACAGCCGGCAAAGAAATTCCTAAAGGAGATTGATGAGTTCCTTGCAGATCAGGGGATCAAGGTGGATGAGGTTGAAAAAATTGAACAGGAACCTGAGGATGAGCGCATTGAATCGGTCAGGATAATGGGCCCCGGTTCCTATGAACTCAATCTTGAAGCACTGCTGGAGCGTAAGGAGATCATCATGGCATTGAAGGAAGATGGTACATATATGGTGCACTTACCTTCGGTGTTTGAAAATAAAAAGAAAAAGAAGAAATAATCCCATCAATACGATATTTTATAAGCACCTTAACATCCCCTGGTCCCTGCATGATCTTAATAATTATACCCCGGTGCTCTGCTGCGGTTGGATGTGCCGTCGCAACGTTTGACTTATATTTTATCAGGGTACTGCTTTATTGATTAGGATTTTATATCTTTATCACGTGTTATAGCTATAAACTTCCCGAGGATATCTATTGTTTGAGAATATTGTAGCACCTGGCGGTTATTTTGGTATATTCTTATTATCCCTTATTGCCAGCAGCCTGCTCCCCATATTCCTTGAACCTGCAGTGGCAGGTCTGCCTGCACTGGGTTTTCCATTATTCCCGACAGTAGTCATAGTATCGGCAGGTGCCACCTTCGGAAGCCTGACCACATATTTCCTTGGACGTGGCAGTAAGGCCATTGCCGGGCGGTTCAATAAAGGTGGGATCGGGGAGCGAATTCACGGCTGGTTCAAGCTGCATGAATGGATAGGTATTACAGTTGTATTCCTGGGTGCACTGACCCCGTTTCCTTTTGAGGTGGTCACATTTATAGCAGGATTCTCCCGGTTCCCTGTATGGTTATATACAGCCAGTTGTTTTTTTGGTAAATT
>DAOUWY010000118.1 GCA_030666885.1 Methanosarcinales archaeon | reverse complement strand
GTAGGTGACAAAGTAGATCATGTAGGTGACAAAGTGGATCATAGTAGAATCGAAATAACTTCTGAAATCCATTCCTTGAGGGACGATTTCAATATTCTCTTTGATAAAAGATTATCAAATATAGAATATGAACTAACCGAAATAAAAGACAAAGTTATGGTTCTGGAATCCTTTACTTCTTTCAATTCAACCGATAAACGAAAGACATGAATATTTCTGTCAATTTCTTTTTTTCTAATAAATTTCTTTCACCTAGTGTCAAGTCAACCCTATAATGTATCCAAATACGCCATCAATACACCTTACAATCGGACACTTTGATGTTGATTTGACACTAAACTAACGCAGATGCAACCTTAAATCTGCATCTTGAAAATTACTGGAAAATATATCTGTGTCAGATCATATATCTTGCGATATTGTATGGTTAACTCGACACTAGACTATAATCACAAATCCTGCTGACGGGACTAACCAGATTCCACAATCCTCACAGGAACGATTTTTTCCATCAAAAAATCCTTAACATCCCCCACAGAATATTCACCGAAATGGAATATACTGGCAGCTAGCGCCGCATCTGCATGTTCATTCACAAACGCTTAGAACATGTGCTCAGGCCCCGCTGCCCTTCCCGAGGCAATCACCGGAATATTGATCGCATTAGATACGGCCCAGGCATGGTATTATCCGTTTTGCCAGCACCGGTCTTCCTTCACCTTGTTATTCATGCTCGTTTACCTGGCCAGGGAAACATATTTTAGAATAAACATCCATTCATGAGCATCATATCACATCAGGCATACTGCTTAAAACATACTGTTATTATGGAGGATTCAAAATCAATGTCAAATTTCCCTGCTGATAAGCCCGTTCTGGTCACCTGCGGACTGCCATATGCAAATGGTGAATGCCATATAGGACACCTGCGCACATATGTCCCTGCCGATATCTTTGTCAGGTCCCTGCATAAACAGGGCCTGAAAACCGTTTTTGTGTGCGGTTCAGATACCCACGGCACACCTATAGTCGTCAGTGCCGAACAGACAAATACCACTCCCGGTAAACTCATTGAGAAATACCACCATCATTTTGACGAAGTATTCAAAAAACTGGGCATCCGGTTCAACTTCTTCGGCACTACGGATGGAGCTGTCAACCACAACCGTACTAATGATATTGTTAACAGGTTGATCGAGAACAATTATGTATATCCCAGGACGATCGACCTGGCATACTGCAGCCATTGTGAACGATCCCTGCCCGATCGTTATGTGGAAGGTATCTGTCCCTACTGTGAATCACCTGCAAGAGGTGACGAATGCGACCAGGGATGCAACAGGCACCTGGAGCCGGGAGAGATACTGGAACCAGTATGCAAAATATGCGGGAACAAGGCAGAATACAGGGAGCAAGAGCATTTCTTCTTCAAATTGTCATCATTCAGGGACTTCCTGCTGGAATACCTGGAAACCCTGGGCGGGACATCCAATGCCCGCAACTATGCCAGGGAATGGGTGAACCAGGAACTCAGGGATTGGTGTATCACACGCAACCTTGAATGGGGTGTCAGGTTCCCTGGTCATGACGAACTTGTGGTATATGTATGGGTTGACGCCCCAATAGGATATATCTCGTTCACAGAAGAGTACTGTAATAATGCCGGATCGGACTGGAAACAGATCTGGCAGGGTGATTCCAGTATAATACACTTCATCGGCCTGGATATAGCCTACCATCACTGCATATTCTGGCCTGCAATGCTAAAAGGTGCCAATTATTCGCTACCGAACGCCGTGGTGGCTTCAGGCATGGTAAAGATCGAGGATAAGACCTTCAGTAAGAGCAGGGGTTATGTGGTCTGGGTTAACGATGACTACCTGGACCATGGATTCCATCCCGACCTGCTGCGCTATTACCTGGCCAGCTACACTTCTCATACCAAGGACCTGAACTTCTCATGGAAAGTATTCCAGGAAAAAGTGAACAACGAACTTGTGGGTTCACTGGGAAATTTCCTTTATCGTACGCTGCATTTCACGCATAAGAACTTTGGTGAGGTACCTGAGGGGGCGGTGTCTGACAAAGTCATGGATGAGATACGCGGCACCATCGGGAAAGTGACCGAAGCCATGGAAGAATACGAGTTCAAGAAGGCAATAGACATAATAATGGGTCTTTCCGCATACGGCAATACATATTTCCAGTCAAATGAGCCCTGGCACCTGATCAAGAACGATCCTAATGCCTGTGTAGGGGTGGTCAGGGACAGCCTCCAGGTCGCAAAGGCACTGGTACTTCTGTTTGAGCCCGTTATACCTATTAAAATGAATGAGGCGTGGTGTCACCTGGGGTTAGAGGGCGATGTCAGCCATATGAAGTATGATGAAGGGCTGGTAGAACTGGAATCCAGAAGGCCCCTGCCAAAACCTGCAATACTGTTCACAAAGATAGATGATAAGAAGATAGACGAGATGGAGGTTATTATGAACAAACGAATAGCCGAAGCAATGGCAAAAGAGGAAAAGGGCGCACCGCAGGTCCCTGTTATTCCTGCTGTTACATTTGAGGAGTTCAATACAATGGATATCAGGGCAGGGACTATAGTTTCTGCCGAAGCCATAAAAGGGTCTGATAAATTACTAAAACTCCAGGTCGATATCGGAGAGGACATTCCAAGACAGGTGGTGGCGGGTATTGCCCTGACACATGTTGCAGGTGAACTGGTGGGCAGGCAAATTGTCCTGCTGGCAAATATGAAACCTGCCAAACTGTTCGGCGTGGAATCCAGGGGAATGATCCTGGCTGCCGATGATAACGGAGCAGTGCTGCTGCAGCCCGAAAGTAAAGTGGAAAACGGTACACCGATCAGATAGAAACCATATATGAAAAGTAATGGGGCTTGACGGATCGGAGGGGATGGATACGATGCCGTTTAATGCCCCAATGATATTATGTAAGTAACAACTTATTTATAATGTTTTCGATTGATTTTATACCGATCAAGAAATAATTAATTATTATCCAAATTGTATCATTCAGGTAAATATCTTTATATCAAGAAGATATCTTAATATAATGATTCTTAGCATATCGAAATTAGGTGAAATAAATGGAAAATGAATGGAAGATGGACCTTGATATACCTGACATCGGTTCGCTTATAACATTGCTTAGTGCTGCTTTATCGGCAGCCATTATGGGTGTGGGTAATGTTTTATACGTGGTATTAATGGTGACCACAGCATATGAAGCAAAAGGAAAAGAATTCTTACTAAGTTTGATAAACCCTCAAGCAAACCTGACATTCGAAGCACAATTTGTCCTGGTTGTGGGGACTTTTTTGATAATATCGGCGATTTTTTTCTTTATTACAATGTTGGTCTCGATCTATGAAACGCATGCGATCTCAAAAAAAGAAAGGGGCGGACGTATGATAATAGTGTTTGTATGTTTCGCAATTTCCCTCTTCGTTTTAATATTAGCATTACTATACACAATGTCATTTAGATATTTTATCTATTAATTATATATTAATAATGAGGCTATAAAAATGGGCAATATCAGTATTCATGGTAATATCCGGGAAATCCCGAAAGTGGAAGAAGTGGACGAGTCCAGACAGATAATGAAGGCCAGGATCGAGACCAAGACCCACAGGGTACTGTATCCCTTTACAGCTATTGTGGGCCAGGAGAAGATGAAACGTGCCCTGATCCTGAATGCAATAAATCCTTCTATCGGCGGAGTGTTGATAAGGGGGCAGAAGGGAACTGCAAAATCCACTGCCGTCAGGGGTCTGGCTGAGATACTGCCGGAGATCGAAGTGGTCTCGGGATGTACGTACAGCTGCAACCCTCATGACGAGGATAAATTCTGCTGGGAATGTCAGGAACGTAAAAAAGAAGGGACCATCACTACTGAAAAACGCCTCATGAAAGTGGTCGACCTGCCTGTTGGTGCCACAGAGGACCGGGTTGTGGGCAGCCTGGACATAGAAAAGGCAGTCACCGAAGGTCTCAAAGCATATGAACCAGGCATCCTTGCCGAGGCTAACGGCGGCATCCTGTATGTGGATGAAATAAACCTGCTGGATGATTTTGTAGTGGATGCACTACTGGATGCGGCGGCCATGGGCGTGAACACTGTGGAAAGGGAAGGAGTAAGTGTAAGCCATCCCGCCAAGTTCATAATTGTCGGGAGTATGAATCCTGAAGAAGGGGAACTGCGGCCCCAGCTACTGGACAGGATAGCCCTGCAGACAGAGGTAGTGGGTATCCAGGACCTGGAACAAAGAGTTGAGATCGTGGAGCAGACCAATAGGTTTAATGACGACCCTGATGGCTTCAGGAAAGAGTTCCAGCCCGAACAGGACCGTTTAAATTCCAGGATAGTAAAGGCCCAGCAGATGCTTCCGAGAGTGGTAACGACCAGGGATAATCTCCAGACCATAGCCGAAATATGTATAGAATTCAATGTTGATGGGCACAGGGCAGATATCATGATCGAGAGGACTGCCCGTACCAATGCGGCTTTCGAGGGCAGGGACCGGGTCACCAATGAGGATATTGTGGAAGCTGCTGAGATGGTACTGCCGCACAGGATGAGAAAGCGGCCGTTCGAAGAGGAAGAGTTCAGTGTTGAACTGTTAAGACGCCTGGTAGAGAAATGAGCGATATCATTGCCGGTAGGATGCGAAATAACCTGAAAAAGGAATACGGCATTAAAGTGTTCCATATCGGCAAACCCCTCCTGGCGATCAGGATACCTAAAACTGAGATCAATGAGTTCGACAAGGATGATTCTGACCATATCAAAGAATTGCTCGTGGGTTTAAGGGACCAGATCCGCCTGGACGAAGTGGTCCATGCCTACATTATGGCAGACAAGTCCTATGTAGTGCTGGACCCATACGATATTTTATGTGAGGTGTTCGATGATATTCCTATCCCGAAACGTAAGAGACCCGATGCTATTTTGGAGATCGGACCGAAACCTGTAATAAAGGTGGACCATCGCACTCCCATATACCATACGCCCACATATGTGGCCCCGGTACCGAGAACACCCGAGTTAATAGCACCAGTATACAAAGCCCCAGGTGATAAAGAGCTTGAAGTTGTAGAGGAACCTGGAATTGAAGATACTAAAATCAGGGCAAAATCAGATGAAATGATCGTAAGAAATATACTCAGTGACTTTGCCAGGAAACGAAAAAAGAAATTGGTCACCAGCCAGATGAAGAGCGGCAGAAGGGCAGAGGTCCTGACCAAAGGAAAGCGGGGCAGGTATGTGAGATCCCGCCTGCCTGACGGCGAAGTTACCGATATTGCAGTGGCCCCGACCATAAGGGCGGCGGCACTGCATGCTGAGAATGGCAAGATAAGGGTCAAGAAAAGCGATTACAGGGAAAAGGTCAGGCGCAGGCGTATTGCCACTCTCATCAATATTGTGATGGATACCAGCGGCAGCATGGATGAAATGGACAAGGTGGACATCACCCGCAGCGTGATAGTGGCGTTGTTAAAGGATGCATACCAGCGGAGGGATAAGGTATCGCTGGTCACATACAGCGGCCGGAAAGGCGAACTTATACTACCCTTTACGTCATCGGTAGAACGAGCAAAACGGTATCTTGAGACTATTCCATTTGGCGGCACCACTCCCCTGGCTTCAGGTATCCTGATGGGACTGCACTCCCTTCATAATGAGATCAAGAAGGACCCGTCCACTATTCCTATTATGGTTCTTGTAACGGATGGTAAGTCCAACGTGCCCCTGGAAGTGGGCGGTAATATCCGCAGGGAACTTTCAATGGTGTTGCATCATGTGGTAAACGAAGGAGTCCAGGTGCTTGTAGTGGATATGAGCAGTCACGGTTCAAAACTTGCCAGCGGGATAGCAGAAGAGGTAAATGGCAGATATTACCACCCCGAACGAATGAACAAGGAAACACTATATAATGCTATCAGCGACCAGAGGGATGATGCATCATATTTTACTAATGTGTAGTAAATACGTCAGGTGGAAATTTTTGGAGTAGGGAATATGGGCGTGGAATTGGGCGATATCTTTGAAAAACACGAGATCCAGTTAAGTGACCTGGCAGGCAAGGTGGTGGCTATCGATGCTTTCAATACCCTGTACCAGTTCCTGAGTATTATCAGGCAGAGGGACGGTACTCCCCTCATGAATTCCAGAGGTGAGGTGACCTCACACCTATCAGGGTTTTTGTACCGCACTACGAACCTTGT
>DAOUWY010000242.1 GCA_030666885.1 Methanosarcinales archaeon | reverse complement strand
ATGGTTATTTGGCTTGCCTGTATTTTTTTTTATTCATGACTTTATTCAGCCCGGATCCTGGTTTTAATAGCGATATCAAAACTGCCGCTCCTGAACCCCTCCAGGTCAAGAGTGATATATGTATAACCCAGCTCTTTGAAAACACCTACAATATCATCCCTGTGCTTCAGTATAATATGAAGATCATCCCCTGGTACTTCAATACGGGCAGTATCTTCATGGTCGCGTACCCTGCATTGTTTAACACCGATATCAAAAAGATAATCCTCTGCCTTCTCCACTTTTTGAAGTCCCTGGACGGTAATAGTCCGTCCGTAAGGGAACCTGCTGGACAGGCAGGCCAGTTGAGGCTTATCCCATATTAGTAATCCGAGATACTTTGCCATCTGGCGTATCTCGTTTTTGGTGACACCCAGGTCTGCAAATGGTGTGAGTATCCTGTTTTCAATCGCTGCCCTGTGGCCCGGCCTGTGACCTGTTAGTTCAGAAGCATTAGTCCCCTCAGCTACAACTTCTAACCCCAGTTCACTGGCCAGTTTCTTCAATTCCCTGAAGATGCCACTTTTACAGTGGTAACATCTATCAACCGGGTTATTGGCAAATCCCGGCTCTTCCAGCTCATTATAGGGGATAATGATTTGCTTTATACCTAATGATCTGGCTGTACTTCTGGAACTTTCCAGTTCCCGTGCCGGCAGGGTCTGGCCCCTGGCGGTAACTGCAACGCACTTGTCTCCAAGTGCCAGATGCGCCAGTGCCGCCAGTGTACTGCTGTCCACCCCGCCACTGTATGCCACAAGTACACCATTGAAGTTCTTGAGATATTCGACCACTTGCTCAATTCTTTCTTCTGTGATGTAATGCCCGGGAACTGTGCTTTCATTCATTGGAGGTATTTTATCTGTCAATGTAGTAAGCCTTTTGCCATGTAAGTAACCTTTGTGTACTGGTTGTAGAAATGGATAAGATAATGGACGTTGCCAATAGGATACGGAATATGGAGATACGTGGGGCAGGTACCATTGCCAGGGCAACGGCACAGGCTTTGAAGGACTATGCCCTTATACAGGAAACCACTATAAAGCAAGACTTTGACAGACAGTTATCCAGGGCGGCAGAAATACTTGTATCAACAAGACCTACTGCGGTATCTTTGCCAAATGCCGTCAGGATAGTAATGGCTTATAAGGGAGAATCAGTAGATGAAGCAAGATCTGATCTTGTAAGGCTGGCAGATGAGTTTATATCCACATCAAAGGAAGCAACCAGGCGCATCGGTCTAATCGGCAGCCAGCGCATATGCAATGGCGATACTATTATGACCCATTGCAACAGCCAGGCTGCAATATCTGTAATAGCCGAAGCTCACAACAGCGGGAAAAATATCAAAGTAATAGCTACAGAGAGCAGGCCCAGGTTGCAGGGTCATCTAACAATCCAGCAACTTAACGAACTGGGCATAGAAACCACACTGATAGTTGATTCGGCAGTCAGGTATTTTATAAAGGATGTAGACCTGGTTGTGGTAGGAGCTGATGCAGTGACTGCAAATGGGTCGGTCATCAATAAGATAGGTACATCCCAATTGGCGATGGCGGCACATGAGAGCAGGACAAACCTGATAGTAGCGGCCGAGACATATAAATTCAGTCCACGCACACTGCTTGGTGAAATGGTGGAAATTGAAGAACGTGATCCGGGGGAGGTCATTGACCCTGAAGAACTATCAGGTATGAAACACGTCATAGTAAAAAATCCTGCTTTTGATGTTACCCCTTCAAGCTATATTGACCTTATCTGTACTGAAGCGGGAGCCATCTCACCTGGAATGAGTTTCATTATAATCCGGGACATCCTGGGATGGGATGTAAGGGATATGCAGGAAATTTTAGAATATGAAAATTCAACTGAAAATCGAGATGTATGAGATGCATATATAATATTTGAAATTATTAGACCGAATCGACGGGATAGACAGGTTACAAGGCAACATTAATATCCTGTAAATCCGGTCAAAATACCATGCTTTTTGAAGTGGATACAGAAAATCGGTTGTTATTTATGGAAAAGCGGTATATTATTCATTGAACCGTTCGATCTCAAAACAATATATCTGATCTTAAACGACCTGGATGTCACAGACGCCACTACAAAGATTGAGATGTACGCTCTTTTCGGCGGCATGATCCACTACTACACCTTGCTTGAGGATTATGGTGTGAAAAGTGTTGAGGATGCGATAGACAAACTGTTACTCCGCAAATTTGCCCCGCTGAAGAACGAAGTGCGGGATACGATGATCGAATCATTTGGCAGGGAGGACATACTATTCCATCTTGACTGCTATTGCTCTTGGCAAATCCACTAAATGTGAGATTAGCGATTATGTTGATGTGAAGGTCACGTCGCTTTCCAGGTACATGGACGATCTGATGAATGTCATTGGTGTGGTACGGCGCGAGGTGCCTGTGACTGAATCCAGACCGTGGAGGTCTAAAAAAGGGCGGTATCTGTTGAATGATAACTTTTTTGAGTTCTGGTTCAGGTTCATATTCCGGAATATGAGCTACTACGAAATTGGGAAGTTTGATTATCTAAGGAAGAAGATCCAGCAGGGCTTTGATCCATTTGTTGGCAGGAAGTTCGAAGGTGTTTGCAGGGAGTTCTTAATGGAGTTGAACCGCCAGGGAGGACTGCTATTCAGGTTTGATCGTATCGGGTCATGGTGGAACAGGAAAGAAGACGAGATCGATATTATTGCGTTGAACAGCGAGACTGATGAGATATTATTTGCAGAATGCAAGTGGCGCTCGGCACCGTTCGGTCGTGGCGTGGTTGATAATCTGTTTGAAAAGAGTAAGCTGGTGGACTGGAGAATGGAAAACCGGCGGGAGTATTTTGCGGTATTTTCGAAAAGCGGGTTTGGTAAACCCGGTCTGGAATACTGTGGGGAGTATGGGGTGCTGATGTTTGATGCGGATATGATCGCCGGATACAGGAGTGAATAAAAATGTATGTGATAATCGTCTATGACGCTGGCGTAAAACACCTGAACAAAGTGCGCATTTTCCTGAAACAATATCTGGACTGGGTGCAGAATAGTGTGTTTGAGGGAGAGCTTACAAATTTTCATCTATAGTGTGAGGGACCGGAAATATCTTGGATTCGATAAGCTGGGAACCCGGAAAGCTGAGATCGATGTGATTATCTGATGTTTTTTCGTGGATCTATATAAAGGGGATGCCAAATGAAGGATCCACGAAAACGGTGGTGAGGATTTTGGGTGAAATGAGCGATTTTATATAGGATGAAATCAGTTATTATTTACGGAAAAGCAGTATCAGCATTGATGCAAATAGCTTTTCAGGAAACTGAGTTCAGTGTCCGAAATTCGGCCGGATCGGCTTGGTTAAAATCAGACCTTAGAGGGATTGAAACTGAGTATAGGCTTTTCTTAATAGACCTAATTTCCTGGGTAAAATCAGACCTTAGAGGGATTGAAACAAGGTAGATGTGGTAAAATTAGATTCAATTGGATTGGTAAAATCAGAACTTAGCGGGCTTGAAACTGGCATCATCTACTTTGTCATAAGATGCCTCGGGAGGTTAAAAGCAGAACTTAGAGGGATTGAAACT
>DAOUWY010000074.1 GCA_030666885.1 Methanosarcinales archaeon | reverse complement strand
GACATGGTCTGTTTTGCTGATTCTGTTTGTTCAGTCAATATTGTTGGTTCTGACTTATTTTCCAATCCATCTTTCCTATTGTAATAATAATATGCAGCAGCAACCATTATCATCAATATTAATAACGCGACAGCAGTATAGGTCCAGTCAAATTCAGGCAGGATATTATCTTCAACATCATAGGTGACATTGCCAATATCTTCATCAGGGAACTCTTCTGCCTCCTCCTGCAGAGGGAACATCAGGATATCGAACACATAGTCCCCATCATAGTCTGTCACTGTTAGCGTATCTTCACTGTAATACACCAGGGTCTCGTTCTGATAGTAACTGGTTTTAATAAGGTAGTCCCCTGGCGGCAGGTTAAAAGAATATACCCCCGATGCAGCCACCCTGAATTGTGTTGGCGTAGAGTTAACTTCCATCAGGGCATTATCAAGGGGCTCGAAGGTGGACCATTCATAGACGGTACCATGGATGGTGATGGCACTGACTGTCGGTAGAATAAGTATTATAACGATGGCTATTAGCAGAAGGCGTGTATTAAACATTTGTTAAAACAATTTGAATGACCAGTATAAAAACATAGGGGTTTTCAACTTAGATTCTTACTTCAATATCTTTTGATGACAAGAGATAAAAATTGTTTTGTTTGGCGAATATCTTTGCTTCTTCGGTAAAACCTGATTTAGAAGCAGCCATATAATATTCTTTCCTCATGTCACTATTCCAGTTTACATGACTTGCTTTATCCATTAATTCCTTCAAGACATTAATATCTGTTTTCCTGTTTTGCCATTTGCATTCACAAAATAGGATTTCATTCGTGTTTTCATTTATTGCCACAATATCGATCTCGATATCCTTATGCCACCATTTTCCAATCCTTGAATACTTGAAAATGCCAAAGTGTGGAATGAGTTCCATTACAATACGCTCAAATTTGTTCCCGAGATACATCGGAAATTCGCTTTGTATTGTGTTAACAACTAAACCGGAATTCCCCCTTTCCAGTTCTGTCAGGTTGGTATAAACAAACCTGAACCAAAAATCAAAGAAATTATCCTTGATAGAATACCTGGCACCAATTGCTTTTAATTTTCGCTTGAAATTCAACGTAGGGGGTTGATTTTTTTCA
The DNA here is from genome assembly GCA_030666885.1 of Methanosarcinales archaeon. GTDB lineage: Archaea > Halobacteriota > Methanosarcinia > Methanosarcinales > Methanocomedenaceae > Methanocomedens_A. The sequence continues at coordinate 6,723 of DAOUWY010000074.1, read as the reverse complement.
ATTATACCTGTTTTTTCAAGGACAGACAAGTATTTTGACAGAAGACTTTTATCAAGCCCGGTTTTGTTGTATATCTCATTAAAACGTGTCAGCCCGCCTGCTACTGCGGATAGTATGGACATATAATTGGAAGGATCCCGGAATTCTTCACGCAGCAGTATCTCAACTTCTTCATACAGGAACTCGCCTTTTGCAAGGATCTTTGTTTCTATATTCTTCCAGACCGGCAGGTCACCGTCAAACTTGACAACATATCCTGGTATGGTATCTATGACAGAATAAACTGTTAAGAGGTCTTCGAAGGTGTATTTTGGGAATAATTCTTTCAGATGAACTACGTCAAGTCGATCTACCATCCACTGTCCGGTTCGTCTTCCGTAAATTGGGCTTTTGTAATCCAGGGTATATTTTTCCATCATGCCAATGGAAGAGCCGCATAGTACAAGCATTAATTTGGTGTTTATCAACCTGGAATCCCAATTATCCTGGAGTACTGAAAGGATTTCAGGGAATTTATCGACTATGAACGGGAATTCGTCAAAGACCAGAACGACCCTGTCCTTGCTGTTCTTGGCTATGTAAAGAAAAAAATCATCCCAGTTTGACAACGGTGAGCGTGCCAGTGAGATGTCATTGAAGAATTCCATTACCATTAAATTTAACCTGCGCAGGGTATCCTCTTTTGATTCTGCCCTGCCAAGGAAAAATAGAATATGCTTATCCCTGGAGAATTCATTTAAAAGTTCGGTTTTCCCGATTCTCCGCCGCCCGTATATAATGATGAGTTCTGCTTCTTTTGAGTTGTACTTTCTCTGCAGGAACTCCAATTCGCGAGTTCTGTTTATGAATTTCATTACGAGTATATACTTATAATTCAACAAATTTAAATCTATCTGACAAGATACTGCAAAACTCTTTGTCTTCTATGCCCTGAAGTTCAGGCATTTAGGGCAACTTTCACCTCCCTAAATCCAACGAACTTATTAAATTTATCTACTTTACTTTCTTCAAGGTATATATCTACGACTCGCCTTATATTTTCCAGAACATCGTCACGAACAGACTGGATTGTAAATCCAGAGTATCGATGTTTATACTAACAAATTATTTTAATAAATTGTTTTTCTATAATTTTTTAACTTATTAATTCTTTTAGATTATTTTCATATTCAGAAATATCTCTATCTATATTTTTTAGAATTTTATTATATAAATCAATAAGTTCTAATTGATTTTTTTCAATATTTTCTTGTACAACATCATTTGGATAATTTTTAATAGTGTTTTGTTTAATTATTTCATCAATTAAATCACTAAAAATTTGAGAATTACGTTCTATTTAGCATGAAAGTACCATTGGGTTCTTTCATCTTTTTGTGCATGTTATTCGAAGAATTTCATGTACGTTTTATTAAAATAATCTGGAAGATCAGATGTTTTGATTTCAGCTATTGACAGATTTTTTATTTTTGCAAATTCGATACGGTTATCGATCATTTCCTTCTGAAATTCTTCAAGAATTTTCACAAAGTCGATTGCAATAATTTCTAAAAACGATTCTAAATTCTCCCTTAAATCATCAGATGATAAATATAAATATGGAATGATATTATCTAAACATTTCCTGATGCTAAAAAGATCATCAACATTAAATGTTGATAATTATATTTTTGAATGTTGCTTTAGACAAATTTTGAGAGGAAAATATAATTTTTCAAGTCGTCTTTCAATAAATGCTACATTTCGATCTTTTTTTGTTTCCTCTACAATTTGTGCAGTATAATTTGTATATAAAAAAGTTACAAATAAAAGCACCATGACAATAGAAGAATTTAGAATGCTTGGTTCTATTGACAATATATTAAAAAAAATACTAATGTAAAGAACTAATGCAATCAAAATAAATATTCCTGAAACATAAAGAAAAATCTCTCCTGAAAATTTTTTAAAATCAAACATCTTCATAACATCCATTACTTTCAAATAATTTTTTTCATTTAAATTTCAACATGATTAGACCATGTGTCTCAGTACTCATAGGGTTCTTCATCAGTTCAGTAAAGAATTTTTTCATCATTGACACATGTTCTTAAAGAACGCTTATAGAACAGATAATATCTCATCTGCTATCTGCTTTGCGCCCGCCGCCGGGTCATCGGACTGGTAAATACTCCGCCCCACAATCACATAATCGGCCCCGGCCCTGATAGTATCACCGGCACTGCCACCTTGTACACCCACACCTGGCGAGATGATATTCAGGTCAATTGCTATCTTTTTTATCAACTGCTTACGCTCCGGCCGGATGGCTGTTCACAAAATTTATCTAACATGAACCTAGATTTATATATATGAGTTCATCTATCGAAAATAACAGTGTAAAACTGGATGAGGTTTTAAGAAGACTTGAACACGTGGAGACTTTGCTTCTTATGGGTGAAGTGTTCCCCGATGAAACAGAGATAGCAGTAATAAAAGACTTTCTTATACGGGATGGGCGTGGGGAAACCGAATTTATTACACTTGAGGAAATTGATAATGAACTATGATGTTCTTATTGAAAGGAACGTTCTCAAAGAAATTAAAAAATTTCCTGCGCATGACGTTAATAGGATAAAAAAAGCACTCAGGAAACTTCCTGCTTTCCCGGTGGGTATGGACGCCAAAAAGATAGTTGGAACAAAAAACATTTACCAGGTCAGGGTTGGGAATTACAGGATTTTAATAGAACTTGAGATTCATACGTTAAAAGTATTCTCAGTCGTTCAAAGAAAAAGTGCTTACAAATAAGAGACTTGTTGCATTAATTCCCCTTTATCTTCCACCATTACCGCGGGCTGGATACAGCATTTTTATCCCAGAGATTTCACTTCAATATTATCTTTGCAAGAATTCTTCATGCGCTTAAGTACTCATGGAGTTCTTCATCTATTCAGCAGCAATTCCAGGTCTCTTATTTTGTTTTCATCCAAGCGGTCAGGAATAATACATCCGCTCGTCATTGATTTTCCTTTTGATGTAGCAAGTAGAAGCACACAATATCATAAAATGTTTACGAAAAAATGAATAAACAGGCCTTCACTTGTATGCGTTTACAGCCATAACGGGAATTGCTTTGGGAAGAACATTAGATATGTTTCTCTGTATAAGTGGCTTCTTGATTAGTGTTTTGTTCTTGAACAAACCATAATCGCGACGTGCGGGGTCTGTGACAAACGTGCCTTGAAGTATAATAAAATAAGACAAGTTTCAGGTTGGATCAACTATAAATGAAGGGAGGGATTACTCCTCTTCAGCTTCCGGTTCATCTGATTCGGATTCATCAGGTTCTTCAGCTTTGAGGATAATGAACATGATATACTCGCAAGGTTATTCGTTTGAGGCATCCAGATACCCCGCACAGGCCAGAGCTTGAGGGTGCGGCCCTGGTGCGGGAACTCTATGTCTACGGGCCGCTGGTGGGTGTGGGGCTAAAACCGCAGGCAAGGGAATGGCAGCACAGGGGTACGGGAGAGAATTGCTGGCGGAAGCTACAGAAAGGGCACATCAGGCAGGTTTTAGTAAGCTTGCCGTTTTCAGAGGGATGGGTGTAAGACCTTACTACCGGAAACTGGGATTTGAGCGGGACGGACCATATATGTCCAGGTTCATATAGGGGGGAATTTACTAAACTCCCAAATGACATGTAGGTCTCTAAACTTGACTGGGCGCAGCATAGTGATTTGATTTTAACAATATTTCAGGAAGTTTCAATTTAGGCACTTTTCAGGTACTTTTCCGACAATCTCAAGTATATTGGATATTACAATTGGTAATATATGGCTAATAAGAAATTACGTATCGGACACCTCTCCACATTCTACCATACATCCTTCATACTCATGGGCACACAGTGGCTTGAAGATAAACTTGGCATTACAATTAAATGGAGCATGTTCGGTGGCGGCCCGGCTATCGTGGATGCTTTTTCCAGGGGCGAAGTGGATATTGGATATATAGGGCTGCCCCCTGTGATGATCGGTATTGACAGGGGCGTGCCCATCATATGCGTGGGCGGCGGCCATGTGGAAGGTACAGTGATGATTGGGCCGAACAGATGCAGTACACTTGAGGATATGGACGGGGATACGGCATCGGTACTGGAACAATTCAGGGGGGGTGTAATCGGGTGTCCGCCATCAGGTTCCATCCACGATGTGATCATCCGCAACCTGCTGGAAAATCACGACCTTGATGGATCTATCGAGGTCAGGAATTTTCAGTGGGCTGATTTCATTCCCGATGCACTGTCTGACGGCCAGGTGGATGCGGCTATTGGGACGCCGCCTTTGTCGGTTGCGGCTGCAAGGGTATGCGGTGCAAAGGTTGTGATCCCGCCTTCAAAGCTCTGGCCCTTTAATCCCAGTTATGGTATTATTGTAAGTCATGAACTGCTGCGGGATCAATGCAGTTTGGTTGAGGATTTCCTGAGGCTACATGAGGATGCTTCAAATCTTATTCGTGATGAGCCCGAGCGTGCCGCCCGAGTTGTATCCGGGTTGGTTGAAGTGGTTGATAGTGATTTTATTCTGCAGACTTACAAGGTCTCTCCCAGGTACTGTGCAGGCCTTCCCAGGGAGTATATTGATTCAACGATGGCTTTTGTACCTGTGCTTCGTAATCTGGGTTATGTTGGGAATGAACTGGATGAGGGTGATGTTTTTGATAGGACAGTGATTGAAAAAGTGCATCCGGGAGAGCATCATTATTTTTTATAATTTCAAGTGAGGCTCTGGTATTCCAGAGTATATTCGTTATTTTTTGATTTATAAGATTGTTAAGGTGTGTATTTATAAAAAATTTATCTATAAACCATTTAATTGAAAATATAAGAAAAATCTAACTATTTTAGTTGTTTAGGTGCACATTATTGCTAAAAATTAAAAAATAACAAAAATTAGGACCTAATCGTAACGTATTCATTATTTAGAAAAACTGACCATTTATATGTGTTTATTGGCATTTTAAAGCTGTTACATCCATTTTGCCGGAGGCTCAAATAATTATGAAATGAGTGAGGAGAGTAAGCCCCCTTCTGTTTTAGCGGCACTTCCCTTAAGGATGTGATCCGCCATATAACGGCATTCGGCTAAGCGCCAACTCCGGACCGACCCCGGACAGGCATATGGCCCCTGTTTGGCTTGCACCCACGAGGATTCACGCGTTCCATCCGCCTTTTGCGCGACCTCAGCTTTGCAGCATCATAGCATTAACGCGGTGCGGTATCGTTTCTGTGCCATCATACAGCCTGTCATCAGGCAGACCGTGTGAGCTACTGGTTTTAAACAGCAGCTGCCAGGACTCTCGTCCTACGCCCTCTACAGGCGTTCGTGTATCCGGGTGGTGGGGGGACTTTCCTCAGGTCAGGTGACCCGGTGGCCGTCCTTCCTCTCTCATAGTATAATTGCATGCAGGCTTGATATAAGAGACTTTTTATTATTTTATGATAATGGCCAATATAAATCAGTTTGATTAGATATTTTAATTTATATTATAATCACTATAGAGCTTGTATTTCTATAAAACCATTGGTAATTTCAAAATTATTGTTATTAATAAATAACATTACTATTTGACTGTTTTTCTCAATAAATCGTTATGAATAGACACATTTATATGCAATTGAGTGTTTTATGACATACAAAGTATATTTATGTAGCAATTTTCAGAGGAGGTTTGAATGCCACGTGGTAATGTAGCAATTAGTCGAGAAATAGCAAAACAAGTGAAAGATGGAATAGTCTATCAGGTATTACCTGATATTGAACATGAAAGACAAATGCATCCATTATTTTCAACGGTTTCACCTATCAAATGTAAAATATGTGGTTGTAATTTATTTGCAAACCGATACTATGACCGAATTATAATTACAAGCTATGGGAATATCATAGTCCCAACCACTTATTGGATATGCACAAATCCTGACTGTGCCAAACACCATACAGATACAATACTAGGCGTTACTGGATCAGCAAATTATTGTGACGAGTACAATGAAAAAATGCAATCTGTAAGATATAATGTAAGATGTACTCTATGGAAGTCACATACAGTAGGTGAAATATTTACGGAGGGCCTGACTGATATCTCAGGAAGAGCTCCATGTCCAACAACATTGTGGAAATATGAACAAATACGAGGTAAAATATCAGCCCAGGAACTGCAGGAACAGGAAATCAATTTTAATGGAACCTTATACATCGATGGATATTGGGTAAAAACTGGCTGGAGAAAATATATTGAAGCTCAATTGGGAAGAAAATTTACCGATCATGAATGGAAAATATTTAGACATAAAGTGATTTATGTTGTAGCAACAGAAGATAAAGTTATTTTAGATTTCCAAATAACCAATCGCATGCCAAGTTTTATTGAATTAGTACCATTAATGAACAGAATTAAGAATCGCCTACCCAAGGAAGATATTTTGAAAATGGTTTCTGATGAAGATGATGCAATTATTGGATCCGTAGAACGGATTTTTCCAAATGTTTCGCATTCATTCTGTGTATTTCATCAATTGGAAAATGTCAGTAAGAAATATCTTGATGAATTTAAAGAAATTAATAAAATTCCTTCAGAAGAATTTAAATTATATAAACTTGCAAAGGATCTGATAATTGCTGAAACCGTTATTGAATCGACGATATACTACCAGAAAATTTTAGAAATAGCCTCAAT
>DAOUWY010000229.1 GCA_030666885.1 Methanosarcinales archaeon | reverse complement strand
TCAAATATTCAGAAAAAATTAAAATCGGCATTAGTAGCCAGAAATAGCTGTTTGATTAAACAAAACAGTTTATTATGCGGTCTAAATTAGGACACTACCGGATCGTATCCTGTCAATCCTGTCTAAAATTCTCATATTCTTGATCTTTAAAACATACTATTTTTCTACCAGGCAAAGGTAAAACATCTTAATTTGAATTTCATTATATTCCGATAATGTCTTTAATAAAAAATGTATATGATTTCTGGTATAATTTTCAGAAATTCTAAATCGAAAACAGGGATATTCAGAAGTATCGAACAATTGAAAAAAATTAATGTGGCATACACCACATATCAAATATATCTGATAATATAATAAAAATTATATTGTCAAATATGAATAAATTATTGAGCTAAAATTGCCACTTTCTTTACACCCAACCAACCGGATCCTTTGCAGGTATGGCAGGGTTGACCCTTATGTGTCCAGCCATTTCCCTTACAGAACTGGCAATTTTTTGGTGGTTCTTTTACCATAAAAGTTTTATTTCCATGACAGGCAGGGCATTCTTCACCCTCAACTTTCCCGGTTCCTTTACAAAATCCACATAATTGTTCCGAATATGTTTTCTCTTCCATATTTTTCATCCTATCAAATTTGTGAAAAACTTGACATTGTTATAATGATTTGTTATACCTTAACATTTGTGATTAATTTGTATGGTTTATCATGAAAATCAATGACAATATAGCAAGTAGTGCCAAGAGGATTTGTCATGTTTAGTATGTTACAATGTCCGGTAGGTTTGTACAATGTAAAATAATTCAATTGTTCATCCCCCTATAAAATTTAAATATTTGGGATGAATCTGGAGACAGGAAGATACTCTCATGGGCCGGATTAACTTGAGTACATAATTATATAAAGAATAAATTGTTGAAAATTTATATAATGTCCTGATTCCAGATAGAGACTTAGACTGTCCGGAAGTACTGGTATCCTGGAAAAAAACATCAATGCCAATTATATATCATGGTCCCTATGCCAGAATCGGTTAATAATTCCAGCAGGATACTGTGGGACTTGCTACCGTCGATGATATGGACTTTTTCAACACCCTGTTCTACCGCAACAGCTGCCGAGCGTATCTTTGGTATCATACCACCAGCAATGATGCCTTCCCTGATCATGTCCTCAATCTGGTCCAGCCGGATGCGGGATATGCGACTGGTAGCATCATCCGGATTGCTCAATACTCCGGGTACGTCTGTCATGAGCAAGAGTTTTTTAGCCTTCAAGGCTGCGGCAATGTCTCCGGCAACAGTATCGGCATTGATATTCAGGCTGTTACCCTTATCATCCACTGCTATGGGTGCCACAACCGGTATGTAATCCTTTCCGGCTGCTATCATGAGTATCTCGGGATTGATGACCTCTACATCTCCCACCCAGCCCAGGTCTACCTCCTGCTCCCTGCCTTCAAAGGTGATGTGCTGGATACCCTTTTTCTTAGCCATGATAAGCCCTCCGTCCTTACCTGAGAGTCCCAGCCCCTTTCCTCCATATGTGCCTATCAGGGATACGATCCTGGTGTTGATGTTGCCAACTAACACCATACGTGCAATCTCCAGAGTTTCATCATCGGTTATGCGCAGCCCTGCCACGAACTCGCTTTTTTTCCCCATCTTTTCCATCTTTTGGGTAATCTCGGGACCGCCCCCGTGTACGAGCACGGGATGAATGCCTACATAACGCAGGAGTACAACGTCCTGGACTATATCTGACATAATGGTGGGGTCAACCATGGCGTGTCCTCCTACTTTTATTATCATGATGGAATCATGGAACTCTCTGATATACGGAAGGGCTTCTATCAATACCTGCTCACGGTTAATGTTCATGGTTGTGGAGACTCCTGTTTTTCCAGGGTTTATACGTATTGGTGGCAAAAATAGTTTAAATAATAGTAACTATTCAGCCACCCTGGAATTGTCATTTTGGTCCGTAATTTTCATACATCAAACTTAATTCACTACATGTTTTTGTCTTTACAAAAACATTTTGCTGATTTTTGGTATCAGCTTCAAATCTTAGACTTTGTATTTTCTTCTGGTCTTTTAAACTATAACGAACCGCATATGAACGCAGATTTCGCATGCAATATCCGTGTTGATCTGCGGTTAAAAGAACTGATGAATAAGTGTAATCAGAAAACTTACATGAAATTCTTCGAATAACATGCACAAAAAGATGAAAGAACCCAAGGGTACTTTCATGCTAAATAATAAAAAGTCTCCAAAAGTACTGTTCTATGCAAACAGGTTTTTAAGGTTGCACTACCTTAATTGCTGCATTGAAGGACTGATATTATGCCAGTTGATGTATTTTTCAGGTCAGCAGAGGACGTAGGGGCAAAAACCAACCAGCTCGATCAGGTAAAGGAATTGTTCCAGGAAATATCTCCTGTTAAGGAAGGCGACATCGTAGCCATCAAGATACACCCCGGAGAATATGGGAATACCACATATATCAGGCCAGTGCTGGTGCGCACTGTTGTCGACCTGGTAAGGGGAGCGGGCGGCATCCCCTTTGTCACCGACACCACAACACTGTATAAGGGTATGAAACTCAATGCTGCAAACCTTATATGGGCTGCGGCAATGAATGGTTTTACCCAGTCCAGCATGAACGCACCTTTCATTGTAGCGGATGGACTACTTGGGGATGATGCTGTGAAAGTGGATCTGGAGGGGTCGATACTAAAGGATATTACCGTGGCATCAGCCATCGCAAAGGCAGATTCCATGATAGTTTTATCCCATGGCAAGGGACACCCTGGCTCTGGCTTTGGGGGCGCTGTAAAGAACTTGGGGATGGGGTGCCTGGACAAGGAAGGCAAAACAAAAGTTCATGAAGTAGGCAGGCCCACCATTGACCTTGAAAAATGCACCGGATGCGGCGACTGTATTGATATCTGTGCCTGGAATGCCCTGGTATTGGGGGATGCCCATGCCAGGGTGGACTGGAACCTGTGCAGGGGAGAACTGGCATGTATGGACTCGTGCCCCAGGGAAGCCATCGTTGCACCCGATAATGTGGATGTGGAGATGCAGAAACTGCTGGGAGAGGCAGCACTTGGGCCCATTAAGTGCCTGTCATGCAGGATAGGCTACATTAACTGGATATATGACCTGACCCCCGGCTGTGACTGCTTCAATTTTTCTGCACCTCATTTTGCTGATGATGTAGGTATTACGGCATCGATCGACCCGGTGGCCATAGATGCAGCCACTGTGGACCTTATAAACATGAAAATGGGGCATCATGGCAGGAGTATAACCGATGTGTGGGGAGTGGACCCGATCCTACATCTGAAGTATGCTGAGCAAATCGGTTGTGGGAGCATAGAATATTCCCTGGTGGAATAAGTTTTCCAAGATTTCACCCAGTCTATTATACAAGCTTTCAAGTATTAACATTACATAAGTTATATTTATACTTTGTAAAAATATACATTATAAAATTGTTGATTGAACTGTGATATAACCGAAATGTTTATCTGGTAAGGTCCATAACATCGTTTACACAAAAAAGCTCAACACATCGTTTACACCTCAAGTGCATATTAGGTTCATAACATCGTTTACACTTTTCTTATTCATAACTTTTCTTCGAACATTTTTACATTTTCACCGATCTTATACTCATAAATCTTGACAAGACTCGCCTCTTCTGCGTTCTTCTCCCGATAGTATACCTTTAATTGTTCCTGTTTTGTGTCGATAGTAGTCCAGACATATTCATAAGCCAACGATTCGCCGACATTAAAGTCCTCATTCAGCACACAAATTGTTCCGTCTCCCTTCACCTGTCGGATAAAGTGCACTTTCCCCTCCGTGATTTGAAGACTATCCACACCGATCTCGAAATTCTCTGGAAGTTTGCGGTGCGGTATAGCCTCCAAATCAGTCTTCCGATACTTCCAGT
>DAOUWY010000211.1 GCA_030666885.1 Methanosarcinales archaeon | reverse complement strand
CAAGTCGGATGTGAAACGACCTGAGATTCTTAGGGATTTTGTTGCACTTGTTGAGGATGCGTATAGGGACGTGGCCGATGCGGATATTAGTATATGGCTGTCTAACTTTATTGACACAGATGCTAGAATGACGCCATAGGTATAACATTAGTATCCAAAAAAACATTAGATTTTTCTATAGCAACTTTCTCTTAGCATTTTGATGTACTCTGTGCTTTGCATCTCTTTAGGAATCACACTTTTAGAAGCCCCAAGCCATTGATCTGCACAATTTATTTCAACTTTTGTATCAATACTTTCAATAACTTTAACTAACCGTTCTAATGTTACTGGCATATTATTTCACAAATCAACTTATGTATTTATTACACTTTAATTACTTTGCGTGTAACTTGACATTGTTAGATTTATATTTAATCCTTCTGAACTTACATTTTTAAACGTATAGAAAAGTATATGGAAAGGCTCAACACATTGCTTACACTTTTTCAAGTGCTCGATAGGCTCAAGCCATTGATTTGCACAATTACTTTCAATTTTTTAGATGCTGATCCAAAAGTGATCGGGCACATAGTTCCTAACGATTTTTTTCGACCTCCTTTCACTTTTTCAGTCATCTCAAAATCCGCCTCAGTGTTTGGTAAAAACTTTCTCTGGTTTTAACCAAGACAATCTCTATTCGATTTTCATTCTCGACGATCCGATAAGTAATTCAGTATTCTGTATTTACATACTCAAAATTGTAAGACCTGATACCTTTCAAGGGTCCTTTAAGTTATCCATAACGATAGGGCTTCTTCCGAGAGTTTCCTCACCTCATTTTTAACTTTGGTTTTTCTAGACACACAATAAAACCAAAGCTAAGGAAATCAACTTATCTATTTCAGATGCGAGAGAAGGAAATGCGTTTATACTTTCCTATACGTAAATTTATGATTTGAGTATGATAATATTTTTTCGAGATTGTCGGAAAAGTACCTAAAAAGCGCCTAAATTGAAACTTCCAGAAATATTGTTAAAACTAAATCACTATGCTGCGTCCGGTCAAGTTAAGACAGTAAAGCTGAAATATTCAAAAATTAGGCTTTTCCGACAATCTCATTATAAAAACACATAATGATATATAGTCTCATTTCTATATAAAATCGGTGAAAAAATGAAGGCCTGTATTATGTGTGGTGGTGAGGGGACACGTCTTCGTCCGCTGACTTTTGACCGTCCTAAACCTACAATACCCATACTGAATAAACCCTCAGTGGTACACCTCGTAGAACATCTGGTTACAGAAGGGTTCAATGAAATAGTCTTAACCATAGGTTACCTGGGCAATGAGATCGAAGATGCACTGGGAGATGGGCGGCTATTCGGAGCCCATATCGAATACGTACGGGACCCCATCAAACTAGGAACCGCTGGCAGTATCAAGAATGCAGAATCCCTGTTAAAGAGCGAACCCTTCATTGTTATCGGCGGGGATCATGTAATGGACCTGAACCTTCGCGAGTTCTACCGCTTCCATGAAAAAACTAATGCAAAGGTATCAATCGCACTTCTGCCTATTGAAGACCCTAAGGATTATGGTATTGCAGATATGGACGTGTTCAATGAGATACACAGGTTTGCAGAAAAACCATGTACCGGAGAGATTTTCAGTAATCTTGCAAGTACAGGGATATATGTCTGCGACCCAGCCATATTCGATATTATACCACAAAATACATTTTTCGATTTTGCCATGAACCTGTTCCCAAAAATGATGGAGCAGGGTGAACGCATAAATGGATACCTGGTCAGGGGTCACTGGACCGATATCGGCAATGCAGGAGCATACAGGCAGGCATGTAAGTGGAAACTTGAGAAACTGCCAGGTACAATAATCAAAGGCCATTTCAATATTAAGGACGCAAGAGTGACGGGACCGATTAATGTGGATAACGGGGTATCGGTGGGTTCCGATTCTGCCCTTGTGGGTCCGATCATGATAGGGGAGAACACTAAGATCGGTAACCAGGTACTTATCGGACCCTATACATCAATAGGCTCGAACTGTGTGATCAAGGACGGTGCCAGATTATTGTCTGCCATTATGTTCGATGACGTGGAAATAGGCAGGAATACCTGTGTTTCGGGAGCCATCATTGACAATTGCACAAAGATAGGGAACGACTGCATCCTTGAGACCGGGACCGTGATCGGGCCGAGGGATGTGATCAGGGATAATGTCACAGTTCATTCTAATGTTGTACTCTGGCCGGAACTTGTCATACCTGAAGGGACCAATATTACCGAAGACCAGCTAAACCCTGAGTATGAATAATAACAGCCCAACTAATAATTCATGAAAGGTTCTTGAACCTGTACCTGAACATGGCCTTTAGTACGATAATGCCATCCCGTATTGGCCTGAACTTGGAATTGCCGGTGCGGGCTGTGTAGGTTATGGGTATGTTCCTGATCTTAAGCCCCAGCCTCACAGCTTTGCCTGTTATCTCAGTTTCTATCCCGAAATCATCAGATTCCAGTGACATTTCCTGTATGGCTTGCCTACTGAGACCTCTTAGTCCAGAAAGGTTATCCACCCTTGATGAATAAAGCAGCCGGAACAATCCCCTGGACAGGGCATCACCTACCAAGAATAACTTTGGCAGGGCATCACCATCAAACCTGACCCTCTCACCTACCACCAGGTCATATTCGGCAAGTGCTTCGATAAAATCCGGGATCGATTCCAGCGGATACGTGCCGTCCACATCTAAAAACACCACATCATCCTGCACATGTTCGAATGCACACCTCAAGGCTTCTCCTTTACCAAGACCGTGGTCAAATATAACCTCTACGCCGTATTTCTTTGCAATCTCAACGGTCCTGTCCGTGGAATTGCCATCAACAACGATTATCCTGGGATTGTGACATATCTCATTGATCTTCGTAATGGTGGGACCAATGCAGGACTCTTCATTTTTAGTTGGCAGGATTATTGAGACCAATATATCACTTCATCAGGTTTTGTCATTTCATCAGGTTTTGTCATTTCATCAGGGTATGTTCTTTCATCAGGATGCATCACTCAGCAGGATGTGTCAACTTATTTGTTTTCCAACAGTTTATGGAGGCTATCAAGGTATATATAACATAATAATTATATCGCACTGGCAATATGGAACGACTGAAAAAACTGTTTGTAATCTCATTAATAATAAGTATCATCGTTATGGTACTTGTCACGGTTTTTACCATAGGCCCGGATACCCTGCCCATCCTGCAGAGAATGGAACCAGTATATCTTATTGCCGCTGTTGCCTTGCATGTATGTTCTTACTTCATATGGGGGCTGCGTATGAAAGTGATGACTGAGGCCCTGGGATATAGAATCGGGATCAAAGATGCTACTGAGATAGTAATAGCAAACCTGTTCGCTGCATCAGTGACACCATCAATGGCAGGCGGTGAAGCTGTCAGGATACATATGCTGAACCGCAATGCAAATGTACCGGTGGGCGATGCCTCGGCTGTGGTTATTGGTGAGCGTGTACTGGATGCCCTGCTGCTTTTAATTGCCACCCCGTTTGCGCTGTGGGTTTTAAGTGGTTCACTGATAAGCCGGGAGATGGATCTGGCAATAATCGTTGCGGGGTTATTTGTCCTGTTAATGGTGTTTGTGGCTATTGGCGGCTTGTTGAACACGGCGTTCATAGACTGGCTTTCATCAATTATCACTCGTGGCCTACATAAAGTTGGAAGATTTGACAGGACCGAACACCTGATACAGTTTATTGATAAGGAGCTATCGAATTTCCATAACAGTCTGTGGGCCCTTATGAGAACAGGCAAGCAGGGTTTGTTTTTTGGGTGTATATGTACCGTGATATACTGGATAGTGGAATTCATGGTATTGCCGCTGATCCTGCTGGGATTGAACCAGCCGCCATCTATAATGGTGGCTATGGCACTGCAGGTGTTCCTTACATTTATTATGGTAGTGCCGGTTACGCCAGGAGCCAGCGGGGTCGCAGAACTGGGTGGGGCCGCACTTTTCGGAATATTGGTCCCTGTTTCCATATTGGGTGTTGTGGTGGCAGCATGGCGTTTAATCAATTACTACCTGAATCTGGTGATCGGCGGTGTGGTAAGTGTAAAAATATTAAAAGACGAGGATATTCTCAGTGGATGGAACAGTAAGTGAAATTAGATCGTGTTTATAGTCACGATCTCATAATCCGGTTATGTAGAAAAAATAGTGATATGCCAACAGTGAATATAT
>DAOUWY010000268.1 GCA_030666885.1 Methanosarcinales archaeon | reverse complement strand
GGTTGTCAGCAAAGAGGTACTGGCATGGCAAAAATACAGAAATAATAAAAATGCGAAAGTTAATTGGCAATTTACAACTGAGGATGCAAGGATTAAGTTATCTCGACTTTATCCGACACTTGAGGATTGACTTGACACTAGCCATGTCAAGCCTCCAAAAGTACGGTTTCGTCTAATGCCTGCCCTTGCTCCGGATGTATCCCGGGCGATGGGGGATTTATAAAGCACCTTGAATAATTATCCTTGCAGATCAAACCCTGTTTTTCAAGCCTGTGCAGGTATGATCTTATGTAATTCGGCTTTTTGTTGAAGTGTTTCGCGATCTCCGAGGGCTTCAATCCTGGCAGATCGCTAATCAGAGAATAGATATTATTGGTAAGACCACAAAGAGATTGAATGGTTGTTGCCATTGTTACCCCCCCTGTTGCCATTGTTACCCTATGGTCAGAATGATATTCAAGTAGTTGATTAACTACAAAACAACTTGATGATTCATCTTTAAAGATAAGCCCCTGTTTTTCAAGTCTACCCAGGTATGGTCTAATGTAGTTCGACTTTTTGTTGAAATGTTTTGCAATCTCTGCGGGCTTTAATCCCGGTGTGTCACTGATCAGAGAACAGATATCATTGGTAAGACCTCTGAGGGACTGGATATCTGTTGCCATTGTTACCCTAGCTCTCCCAGGTCCGGTTTGTACATTAAGGACAGGAATACAGCCCATGTATTCCTTCCTGAGGTCGCTGGGGTCTATGTGGTTGTAGATATCAAAGGCATCCTGGTGGCTGTCCCCTCTGAGTTCCTGTATGTATTCTTTTGACATGCCAGCACGGCTTAGGTGTGTGGTGAACCAGTGCCTGAAACAGTGGGGTGTTAATTTGCGGTTAAGGGGGCCATCGGGATCATGCAGGTCCAGCTTCATGGCGTGTGCGGTCACTATGTTATAAGGATCGTCCTTATCCATCCTCTGGCCAGTGGGCTTGATCCAGAGGGCTTCACAGTTGGCCCTGGGCTCCCTCCATACCAGGTACTCTTTTAGCACTGTGACGGCTTCCTCATCAATGAAGGCCAGCCGGTTGGTGCGCTTGGCTTTTGGCTTGATTATGATTGTTCCTTTGTCCAGGTTGAGATCTTCCAGGTCCATGGTCAGGAGTTCACCTTTTCTTACGCCTGTCTTTGCCAGGACAAGCATGAGGGCCATGTGCAGGATGTTTTCTGCCTGCCTGATCAGATGGGTCATTTCATCTATGCTGATTAGCTGCCGTGTGTTCTCTCCGTTGGTATTGGGCCTGTTGTTGGCCAGATACCGCTTCCTGAAGGGCGGTATGGGGTTTTTGTTTAGGGTTCCCTCATAAATGAGATAGTCGTAATAGGAACTGATGGCTGAGAAATAGGCGCTGAGGGTGCGGGGGGATACTCCTTTTTTCCTGGTCTTTCCTACGGTGTAGACCATGTCCTCCCTGAGATAGTCAAGGAAGTTCCGGAGCTGGGGGTATCAGCTTTAAAGGGGTCTCCTATGAAGTCCAAGTATGTGCTCACGTTAGACTTATAGGTGTCTATGGTGTGCTTTGTCAATCCCCTTGACCTGCAATCTTCCAGGAAACTTGTTATGCCGATACCCATTTTAGTCACGGTCCCGCCGGTTTATTATGCCAGTTGCCTAATCGACAATATGGCTATTTGTCAGTGCTCGTTAATAAACGTTTTGTCAAATCAACCAAAAGGTTAATTGCCAATTAAATCAAATTGTAATTTATGGTTGAAAGAATTCTCAGACCTCTTACAGCAGAAGGTAGGGTTACAATTCCTAAAGAATTAAGAGAAAAACATGATCTCAAAGATTATGTTGAAATTTTTGATACAGAAGATGGTATCTTAATAAAAGCGCATTAAATAAAAGGTTGGGGTCGCAGTGTTGCGAAAATTATTATTAATTTGGGCTTTATTTCTTGTAATTTCAATATCTGGATGCACGGAAACGTCAAGCTATAAAAACGATGAAACAACAACATTACCACATAGCTATGAAGAATACATAGATAGAGATTATGAAACTCAAGACTTTTTCGTTAATGAAATAAATATACTCGGGAATTATAAAACTCAAGATGTATCCGGCGATCAAATAAAATTAGTTGGGAATTATAATGAGATTAAAATCCTGAATTCAGATGTTTCATTGATTATGGTTACTGGAAACTACAATACAATATATTACCCAACTGATGCCAGACCCACTATAAAAGAAACCGGCAATGAGAACGTGATTATCACTTATTGAAGGTTGAAGGAATTGTAAAAGCCTAACAGAAAAACAAGGAAAATTGAGCAAATAGGAATATCTAAAATTACACAAGCATGCCCTCTAAAGATGATCTCAAAAAGCAAATCGAGAAAAAGACATATCAATCCATCGTAGTTATTTATAACATCGTATGGGATTTCTTAATCATCGGTTCAATGTTTATTTGTATGTGGCTTTTACTCCAGTTAGCCAAGTTACTCAACATGGAATCGTTATATTTTTTTCAGATCATAAGCCAGGTGTCTGAAATCGGATACATTGTTATGTATCTGGTCATGACCATGTGGGCAATTTATGTTATCTACAAGGTATTTAAAGAATGAAATGAAATTAGGATATAGAGAATTATGACTGTACCAGAACTTAAAAAATTACAGGAAACAGTAGAGAAACATGGGCTATTGAAGACCTATATTATTGACCTCCTATATTTCTGGACGCTCTTTTTTATCAGTGTAAGTATCATAGTGCTTTATGACCTGTGGTTCCACATTGATTTCAACTCTCCATCTTATATAGTGATAGTTGCAGCCATTTTTACTGTAGTAACTGGAATCGATCTTATGTTGCTCTTAAAGACTAAGGTCACCCCAACATTGGTTGTCTGGATTATTGCAGCGTCGCCTGTCCTAGTTTTATATAAACTGTTCAAAGACACAGATCTTTTCAAATTGAATAAAAAACATACGCCAGAAGCTATCAAAAAATATATTTTTCCTTGGTAAGCAACTCAAGATTTACCCTTATAATGGGATCTTGAAGCTGTGATTTGGGTTGGCCTTCGGGGATATCCTGGTTTTGAGTGTGTGGCTTACGTCCCTGCAGGT
>DAOUWY010000361.1 GCA_030666885.1 Methanosarcinales archaeon | reverse complement strand
TTTTCCCATTGAAAATTGACCCACCCTATATACTAAAATCCCCCTGTTTTATTGCAGGAGGTTTTGGGTGACCTCAATTGAAGATTGGATAACAATAAGCAAAATCCCAAAATGGGAACACGGGCAATTGCAAAGAAACTCGATTTATCAAGCAACCCTAGAAAGGTGAGTAGGGGGATTGTACACCCAATGCTACCTGTATGAGTCCTTTATCATCCATACATGTAAATAGAAAATACCTGTATGCGCCAGCCACTCGATTTTAAGAGAAACAATATTATCCAGTTAATAAGAAAATTTACTAAATTCACTATAGTTATATGCATCCAATTCCATCTAAATCGAGGTGAGATACAATTACTGACAACTGGTACTCAACTGCATGTAAACATTCAGTCAACCACTTTAGCTGGCTTGTAGGCGACCTTGAACGCTTTAAAAAGAAAAGCGAAGCCTCGGTCAGCCAGGAATTCCTGGATAGCCTGAATTTTTGCGGATTTGATATTGAACCCTATGAATCCCAGATACTGGCCATAACAGGTGCTGTAATCTCATTTATAATGCTTATTGTCATGGACCTGGTCTTTTTCAAGTTCATGGCATTTGGCTCAACCACCATAATCGTCATGGTATTGACCACTTTGCTCATACCTTCAGCCCTGCTGCTTTATCTCAGCGAATATCCAAAGATCCATGCCAGATTCGAAAAGATACACTCCCTGGGAGATATCCCAGAGATACTGTCATACGTAGTCATGAGCATGAAACTGGTATCGAACATGGAGCGGGCCATCTCATTTGCAGCTGCCAATTCAGATAGGCCCCTGGCCCGTGACCTGCGTAAACTGATATGGGATATGCATGTGAGAGTGTACACCGACATCGATGATGCCCTCATAGCTTTTGCCAACCAGTGGGGCAAGAACAGTGAGTACTTCAAGCGTGCACTATACCTGGTTAAGAGCAGTACAAATGAACCTGATGAAGCACAGCGTGTGATGACACTGAACAAAAGCCTGGATATTGTGCTGGAGGGTACCAGGCATATGATGGAAGGGTTTGCAGCCAGGCTCAAGACACCCACCTATGTATTGTACAGCATTTTCATCCTGATCCCGCTGGCACTGGTGGCGTTACTTCCTGCTGTTAGTATTGTGGGAGTACGTATCGATGCCATTACCCTGATATTGTTCTATGACCTGGTCCTGCCGCTGGCCACATTTGCATACGCCGAATATATCCTGCTTCAGCGTCCTGCTGCATTCTCGCCACCAAATATCCCGGATGAACACCCGCGCCTTGTAAACATCAGGAGTACCAGACGAAGTACAATGATATTATCAATAGCTGCAGCGGCATTGATTGGTGCATCCGGATATATTTGGCTGCAACTGGGCAATCCGGGTGGGATTGTGAGTACAGGTGTGATGACCGGATTCGTGCCTGTTTCGTTCCCATTGATATGGGGTGTCACAGCCCTGATATCCATATATGCATTCAGGGTCTATGCGCCATATAAAAGCATCAGGGAAGACATTAAGGAGATAGAGCGCCAGTTTGCAGATGCCCTGTTCGTGCTGGGACGCCGGATCAGCGAGGGCCGTTCCCCGGAATGGGCTTTTATGCAAACCGCACAGACCATGAAGGGGACCGGTATTGGAAAAGCATTCCAGGACGTGGCGCAGAATATCTCTTTTCTCAGGACAACGCTGGCAGGAGCAATCTTTGACAAGGAATACGGTGCGTTCAGGAATATCTATTCAGAGCGTGTGCACACCACTATGCGTCTGTTTACCGAAAGTGTATATAAAAGTCATGAGGCGGCAGGTGTTGCCATTGTAAAACTGGCAGACCACTTGAAAGA
>DAOUWY010000163.1 GCA_030666885.1 Methanosarcinales archaeon | reverse complement strand
GCTGACAGGGTCATATCAGACCTGTACAGTGCAATGGATAAGATCCGGTGCCATGAACGGGATGTGGCTATTAATAAGTTGAAAGCCAAACACACCATAGGTGAGATGGAGTGCGAGGTATTGAATGACCTTACCCATGCCTTGGCATATAAGATACTGGCCGAACCCACGAAAGTTTTGCGCAGGGCTGCCGAACAGGATGATGAAGAATATCTTGCGACTGTGAAGGAATTGTTCAGGCTGGACGGCGGTAAGTAGAGTAATAATAAGTATCTGGTTCGAGTCTACTGGTAATTGGCTCTATCTTGAAATCAAAAGACTGCTTATGCACTTGATTTTGACAATCCGAATAGTATATTATATGATTTATATTCAACTTTGAGATCAGCCTGGTTGCAATAATCTGAGGTCCGTAATTAGGTTAGTAAGTATTATGTTGTTTGAAGACCTCGTACTATTAGTACGGGAATAGTTATTGCGGGATGGGTGGTTTATGCTCGGAAAGGCGACATTAATAAAATGTGATAAATTTGATTTTAATTAGAAACAACTTTATATTGTAATGATGTACAAATATCCTTATATTCATTGGTGATTTGTGTGACAATAGATTTACGGACTGTTGATTGGGGTACCGGAGATGCAAAAAGTGAAATATCACAATTTCAAAAACAATACAATGACATTTTCATAGAAATTGATGATCGAAAAATGATTAATGAAAAAAATCATTTAATTTTATGGGGTCGTCGTGGTTGTGGCAAAACAGCTATGGCATGGAAATTATCCAACGTAAAATATAAAAAAAATAGAGAAGTTGTAAAAATTGATTTTGAAGATTCAGAAGATTGGGTGGATGCAGTATTAGCAAAGTCTGGACTATTACGAGATGCAATTGGATTTCCTTTTAGAAAATCGTATACCGATTTATGGTATCATTCCATTTTAATTGAGATGATGTGGTCATTATTAAATAGCAATAATGTCTATATTACAGATAAAAAAATCATTGAACTGTATTTAAGTAAGTACAAAAAAAATGAGGGAGTATTCTATACTTTATTAAATAAACTTGATGATTTATATGAAATATTAGATGATATCGATTCAAAAAAACCTTTAGTGCTTACAGCTAAAGGGATATTAAAATTGAGAGAGCATTTGTCCGGTTCAATTGATTTTTCTGATGCGGTAAAAGTACTAGGTCAAAATTTGAATAATAATCCTGATTTTAAAATTAGAATTGTTGTTGATAGCGTAGATAAATGGATGCTTCCTTCTAAATTTAAAAGGGAAGCTGAGGATGATTTTTTACTTTTATCTTTGGTAATAAGGAGTTTAATAAGGGCTCTAATAAAAATTAATACCAATCCTCGTTTTAAAAATTCAGTCGAAATTAAAGCTTTTCTACCTCTAGATTTGAGACCATTTATTGAAGATAGAGCTTCGGCACATGAAGCTATGTATCATCACATAATGCATTGGCGTGGTATAGAATTGGCGGCTTTAATTGCAAAGAGAATTTCTCGATCAAATAATTTGCTTGATGATAAGTATGATTACATTGACACTTTAAAAGCATGGGATAAGATTTTCCAATTTCAAATTACTAATAATACAACAAATGTAAAGCATAAACCATTTGATTATTTATTACGACATTCACAATTTCGACCTCGTGAAATATTAATCTGTTGTAGAAAAATGTCTGAATACGCAAGAAAGCACAATATATCAAATCTGAATAAACAAGAATTTAGAGATATTGTCCATGAACACTGTTCAGAAGAAGCTGAAAGGATTATTGAAGAATTTAAGGTACCTTTTCCGAATATATATGATATTTTAAGTAAATTTACCGGTATTTCTAATATTCTTAAAGCAGAGGAAGTTTTTAATTTATTAAAAAATGTATCATTACCATCATTTCTACTTAATACGCGAGAACTTATACAATTCTTATATAATGTCGGATTCTTAGGGGTTATGATAGACGAAAGTGAAAAAAATGAACTTGGAAGGAATTTACCCCTTACCACTGTTATAGAAACAGAAAACGGTCATATAGTTCTACCTTACACTAAAGTACAAAGTAAAACGTCCTATTTTAGTTTCAAATTTATCGACCCCTCGCGAAAGATTGTTAATGCAAATACTTTTGTAATTCACCCAATATTTTATGGAAAATTTTCTATAAATGCACACGAAAAAATAACCGTTTGCCACCATATTCTTATTAAGTAAATAAAAAATAAATATTAATGGTTGCAAAATTAATGGTTGCAAAATTAATGCTTGGCAGAAAATAATTCAAATAATATGCAATTTAGGAAAAATGACAGAAAATTGCAAAAACGAGCATCCGCCTCGATGCCCCTGATTTTGCGAAGCAATCCAGGGTCAGTGACTAAATAAAAGGAGATAATGCAATGGCAGGAATAGATGGGAACTACCAACATTTGTTAAATAAAAGAAAGGATATCCTAGAAGGAAACGACCCCGAAAGATTAGAAGAAATATGCAAGCATGTAAGACACAAATGGTCGGTTGCTAGAGAACTCAAAAATTACACTTTGCATGACGATAGGCATAGCGAAAAGGTTGAAGAGAAGTTATATGAACTTCTTCCAGATAAAGATTTTAAAAAACTAAGTGCTAAAGAGCGGTTCTTACTTCTTGCTTCTGCATGGCTTCATGACTTAGGCATGATACCTGATCTTTTCGGGGAGGCAGGTAAGAAACATTCAGATATCGAAGTGCGAGAACAACATAGTGAGAGATCTGAAAAATACATTAATAGTGATGAAATTTGGCCTGTTCTTGGTTTAGCAGTAGGCGAAAAGGAACCTTTAGGGGTTATATGCAGATTCCATAGAAAAGCGATGGATCTAAGTGAATGCTCATGGGATATGGCACCAGGGAATATTCGGATTCGTTTGTTGGCGGCTTACCTTAGAATTGCTGATGCCCTTCGGATAGCAGATCAGAGACAAGTACCTGTAAAGGAATTTAAAACTAATATGATAATGGGTATGGACCCTGAATCGGCTTTCCATTGGCTCAAATCTAAATATGCACTAGGTACAGACCTTGCAAAAGAACCATTCACAATTACTATTTCTCTTAGGAGACCTAAAGGCGAGGACGAACATATCGTGGATCCATTAGGAGAATTTTTGTGTGACGAGATTCAAGAAGAACTGGATTCTTCAAAAGATACGCTTCTTCAGGGAGGATTACCTCCTTATCTGAGTGCAATTTATAAAACGGAAAAAATTCCCTTTTCTAATGAAGAATTAGATGGTCTTAGGTGGGTTTTAGGCCAAATTGAAAGAAAATTCAGCACCAGTGCTAGTATGGCTATTAACAGTGTTTTAAGTAATATCCAACACATTCTAAGAATAGAGAAGGCGAAAGTTATTGAAGGGTTGCTTCTTTATAGAGAAATAATTCTCGAACCATTTTTAGAGGAACGGCCATGTCATGTCTATTTAACAAAAATCAAAACGATGCTGGAGGAAAACCTTATAAATATCCGGGATCCTGACAAATTAGATGATACCGAACGTGATCGTATAATCAGATTGATTGAGGATAAGATTAACCAATGGCAATATGAAAGAAAAAAGGCATTTGAAGCTTTTTCTGATATGTCCAAACCGTTCCTTATAGATGGTAGTCCTGTTCTTCTTTATGGATATAGCAGTTCCGTTGTTACATCCCTCGAAAGCCTTCCTGATAAAGAAGGTATGGAAGTATATATTTGCGAATGTAAGACTAAAAATAGATATGGCTACAATAATCGACTTCTTTATTGCGATGGAATTCACTATGCCAACGAAATTAAGAAGGCGGGTTTTGATAATGTTTACTTAATTACTGATTCGTGTGCATCAAATCTCTTTTCACAATCGGATAAAAAAATATCAAAAGTATTGTTTGGTGCAAATGGTATTGGAGAAAATGGAGAAATATCTCATGGGTTAGGTCACTTAGCTATAGCTGATATGGCAGAGACATACAATATTCCTGTGTATGTGATTGCAGAGACAATGAAAATAATAAAGGAAATAAAAAAGAGTCCTGATCTTCCAAGAAAGGTCAAATGGCTTACTACTGATCTGTCAATAAATTTAGATGAATGTAAGCTACATAATCCGCGTGAAGATATAGTTCCTCCAGAAAAAATCGCAATGATAATTACAGAAAAAGGTGCTTTTCCACCTTGGCAGGTGGAGCAAATATGTAAAACTCATAATATTGATATCAATTATTGAGCAAACATTATGCATGCGGGGATGCCTCGGAATTTATTCCGAGTGTGGAGAGGTTGGGGCTAATAGAATTGTAGAAAACTGTTAAATCGCAATAAGGCTATAAAATATCACAAAGCAATATTATTAAATTGTAGTAAACAATGTTTTAGCATTAATTAATTAGTAGAGGAATGCTATGTTCCCAGTTACAAGAATGAGAAGACTTAGATCCCCGCCTTTAAGGCGGATGGTACGAGAGACAGCATTATCGGTAGATGACCTGATCGCACCACTGTTCATTGATGAAAATCTGGCAAAGCCCCAGCCCATCGCTTCCATGCCAGGTATCAGGAGGGAGACCCCTGAAAGTGTGGTAAATGAGGCCAGGGAACTGGCTGGGATGGGTATTCCTGCTGTGATACTCTTCGGGCTGCCAAAGGAAAAAGACGAGACCGGCACCCATGCATACGGTGATGACGATGTGGTCCAGAATGCCACCCGTGCGATCAAGGCTGATCTGGGAGACGATATGGTAGTCATCACAGACCTGTGCCTGTGTGAATACACATCCCACGGCCATTGCGGTATTGTGGATTATGAGACAGGTGATGTGCAAAATGACCCCACCCTGCCCTTACTGGGTAAGACCGCAGTAAGCCATGCACGGGCAGGTGCGGATATTGTGGCACCTTCGGGAATGATGGACGGGATGGTGGCAGCCATTCGCCTGGCCCTTGATGAGAACGGCTTTACGAACACGCCGATCATGTCCTATGCTGCCAAGTACTCATCATCGTTCTACGGGCCGTTTCGGGAT
>DAOUWY010000150.1 GCA_030666885.1 Methanosarcinales archaeon | reverse complement strand
TAAGGGATCCGGGGCGCATTTCCAGTATCCCTTGATCTACCTTGTCAAGGTTTCCGGGTGGGATTCCCAGCATTGGTGCTGCCTGGCGTAAGGAATTTCTCAACATCTTCCTGCGCTGCCCGAATACGGCCTTCAGTAACTTTTCGAAAAAATCAATATTATTGACATGGTATGGCGGTTCCCTTGGTGTGAGTACTAATATTGCAGACCTGACAGCAGGCTGGGGTTTGAAAGCAGAAGGCGGCACTGTTTCCAGCAGTTCGATCCTGGCAAAGTACTGGGCCATCACAGAAAGCCGGCTATAGTCAGGGGTGCCGGGTGAAGCAATCATGCGGTTTGCAAATTCAAGCTGGTACATAAGGACTGCAAGATCAAAAGAATGTCTCAGCAACCTGAATGTGATCTTTGATGATATCTGGTAGGGAAGGTTGGCAACCACTTTATTAAAACCGGGCAGCGTGATTTTCAGTGCATCTCCCTGTAATACCGTAACATTGGAATCCCTGGTAATATAAATAAGTCCGGTAGCCAGTTGCCGGTCAAGTTCAATGACTATGACCTTGCCTGCTGCCTCTTTAAGCTTTAATGTCAGGTTGCCGGTTCCACCGCCGATCTCAAGTACGGTATCGGCCTTCGTTAACCCGGCATATCCGATAATCCTGTTAAGAATCCTTTGGTCTATAAGAAAATGCTGTCCATGTTTTGGCTTCATTTATGGTGGCGGCTTTTGGCAGGCGTTGTGAAAAGGCGGTATTTGATATTCTCATCCTTCAATTCATCGATGATCCGGTGGCATATTAATTTCTCTGGTGTATGAAGACCTTTAACCCGCTCGACAAGATTATTGAAGTTCAGGAATTTTCCTTTTTTATGTTCATCTATGATGGCCCACATCAATTTCTTGCCGATACCGGGTAGGAGTTCAAGCATGTGAAGCCTGTTGGTAATGGGATATGCATCATTGAAGAAATCCACATATTTAGACTCTTTCTCAAGTATGATATTTTCCAGGATGAATGGAAGTTCCATCTGTGAACCGTGTGTGAGTTCATCATAAGTAACCCTGCGTTTGACATGATCGATCACATTCCGGTCCCCTTCGCCAATATATACTCTATCCTGCGTCTGGGAAACAATGTCATCTTTAAGCATCAATTCCATCAGTACAAAATGGGATTCACCTACAGCCTGCACAAGTGGTTTTTTTTGGTACACAGGCCTGTTATCTTCCGGACTTCCATATGGTAAAAAGTCCAATACCAATCCCCACTCTTCTTTTTGAGGTTTTTTACCAGTTACCATAATTATCCACTCACAACCAAAATTATCAAATATTTCCAAAATACTAAATAAGAAGCTCTTTGCATCCTTTTTTAAGGATTATATAATACCGATTACATATAAAGTTTTATATTGTTGAAAGCCACATTTCAATATGCATCGGTAATATGGTCAAGAATAGTAGTGAGTTCTTCTTCAGAAAGGGTAAACCTCTCTTTTGCATATATTGAACGTATCTCATCAAAGGTTGTGGGCATAATATCTGCTAACCTGTATGCAATCTCCAGTTTCATTTTTTCAAGTTCAAGTAATTTATCCACCAACTCCCTGGATTTAGGACCATCTGTCTTGGAAAATAACTCGGCATGGTTTATAGCCCTTCTTAGTTCATATCCCAATTCCATATCTTCTTCTAACCGCTTCTCTTTGATTTCGAGCAGGATTCCCTTTGCCTCTCCGAGGGTGATTATTTCTTCACTTATGACTTCTTTTACTATCATAAATTATACCCTGTGTCCCAATTCCAATGATTTATAGTTCATACCTGTGGGCGCAGGTGCTCCGGATACAGGATGGCCTGCTTTATAGCATTCCCGTCCCTGACCGCTACAATATATGCCCGGCCACGCTGCCCGACCACTTTTCCGGTCTTGCCATGGAACTTGGGGTTTGCCATTCCCCTATGTACACTGGGGTCCAGTTTTATGTGGACTGCCTGTCCGATCTCAAATTCCTGGATGGCACGTGATATAGGGCTGAGTCCTCTTTCTCGCGGGCTTTTCTTTAATTTATACCTGGTCTTCCTTCTTTCACCGTGTGATGTTGGCAATGTTCAATCCTCCGATAAATATTAAATGATTATTCCTTCGATTTTTATTACGTCAAGTTCAGCAATCTTTGCTTTCACACCAAGGTTCTCTGCAAGGTTGGGTTTTGTACGACCCTCGTCTCCTGAAACCAGTTCTTTCACATACAGTCCACCCTGGCAGCCCACTACGATCGTGGCTGACAGGCCGTCTGGTGAAAGTTCTTCCAGTTTGGTATAATGCACTCTTCGTTCCCGTACCAGGTCAGCCCTGCGATGGGCTACCCTGGTAGGCGTGCTCTGCATTATCGGTGCCCGGACAATTATGTCAAGGGCAGATATAAGACTTTCCTCGGATATCTTAGCACTGAATGTCACTCTTAATCTATAAACTTTATCTGCCTTTGCCTGTTTTATGGCTTCTACGGCAGGGTGCTCAACGTACTTCAGCCCCAGCACTTCGACTTTACCGGCAGCATAACGGTTGATCCTGTGCTGCAGCCTGGTAAGGTCAATACGCCGCTTGAGGGGTTGCACGGCCTCTACTATGAAGGGTCTGCCGCCCCCCAGCATAAGGGCATCGATATCCTCCCTGCCTGCTCCATGGAATACAGTGTCTTTTGCACCTGCGGCCTTTATTACTTCGGGTCCGATCAGCTCATCCACTGATTCAGGGTACATGCGTCCGGTAAAGTTGCAGCGCGGGCAGCCTTTGCCCCTGCATTCCCGGCAGGGCCACCGGGTCTGGGGAATACCTCTTATGAGTTTGCGGTACCTGCCAAATATGTACAGTGACCGTACTTCCAGTTCTATATCGTCCTTTGCAATATCCAGCAGGGCGGTTATATGCGGGCGGTTCAGGTTGGCCCGTTTGCCCAGCCTTCCCTCCAGGCGCCTGCCAATTTCCCTGTTCATCTCGGTCTTCAGGGGTTCAGCCCACTGGGTCCCTGATTCGGCCCAGAGTATTTCTTCATTCTCAAGCAGCAGTCCCGAGGGGCGTGTACCGATGAGGAATGTATCGAACTCGTATCCTGCAAGGGCATCAAATGCCTGGTTGGCCCATTTGTCAAGCTGCTCAAAAAGGCCATTACAGACCCAGCACCTGCCCTGCAGCACGTCCTGCCCCAGGCTCTTGCGGGCATGGGCGCTGCTTGGTGCCAGGTCCTGTAATAGGGTAACGTCTGAAGTTTCCCTGTGTGTTTGGTCGGCTTCCATGGCAAGTGCCAGTTTTACGGCCGCACCTCTCTGGTCGTTGGTCAGACCTGTGGAAAGTTTGGCGAACAGGCGGCCCATGCAGTGGTCGCATATGGGGCCTTCTTTTAATATCCTGTTTGCAGTATCAAATATATGGTAAGTTATATTATTCATAATCGTAAGGGACTAAATAGCGCACTGGTACTCTAAAAAGGTTTCGAATGAACTGTCGATTGAAATCCACATTTCCTGGACTATCAGCCACCGCAACCCCTCACACCCTACAGCGCCTCGATCTTCTCACACATGCTGTTTATTGTATATCTCACATGATTCATCCCTCTCTATATGCAAGTTGTAATAAACCAAAGACACATTGTGCATTGGTTGATCGTGACGCTACCAAACTGATACTCCTCTATATGCAAGTTGTAATAAACCAAAGACACATTGTCATACAAAAATAATGTATCTTCCGGAAATTTTAAAAAAATTATCAGTTGGAATAAAGGAGAAATACACTCACATGAAAGCCACTAAAATCGTGATCATTGGTCTTGGCGTAAGCGGTTTTATCGCTGCAAAGAGCGCAAAAAAGGTCAATCCTGATGCACAGATAACAATTATAGACCAGAAGGAGTACGACATGTTCTCACCGTGCGGGCTGCCCTTTGTGATGGAGGGTGTAATCGATGAGTTCGATGAACTCATACACAGCCTCCCGCTGGAAAAAATGAACATGCTCAAACTCCTGAAGCACAGGGCAATATCAATCGATCCTGAGAACTTGGTCGTAACTGCTGTGGATATGGAAACCGACGAGGCAAAAAGTATTCCCTACGACTCGGTAATAATCGCAACAGGATGTTTTCCATTTATACCTCCGATCCCAGGTGCCCATGAACTGAACAACAAGGGAGTCTTTGTGGTAAGCAACCCGGAAAATGCAAAACAAGTTGTTGATTATTCAAAGGACATATCCTGTGCTGTTGTAGTCGGTGCGGGTGCGATCGGTCTTGAAACTGCATCCGCTATTTCAGCACATAATATTGATGTGACAGTTGTGGAGATGCTGCCCCATGCATTCCCGAGAGCGATCGACCCCGATATTGCAAAAGTCCTCGAAAGATCACTGAAGAAATCCGGCATCAAGCTCATGATGAATGCCACTGTTGAGAAAGTTTCCGGTGATGACAGGGTAACATCTGTAGCCGTAAATGGCAAAAGCATCCCTGCTGATATGGTGATCATGGCATCCGGTGTACGTGCCAGCTGGGACCTGGCAAAGGATGCGGGATGCGAACCTGGAACATGGGGTATTAAGACAAATGCAAAAATGGAAACAAGCATTGCCGGGATATACGCAGCAGGTGATTGTGTAGAGACCGTAAGCCCGATAAACCACAAACCGTGGATGTCACAGCTTGCAACAACTGCATACCGCCAGGGGATTGCGGCTGGAACGAATGCGGCTGGCGGATATGAGACGTACGATGGGTCTCTTACGACCTTTGTTTCAGTCATTGGTTCTATGGAAATTGCAGCAACAGGTTTTAACCTGTTCTTTGCAAAATCCGCGGGATATGAGGTTGTCGCAGGAAAGGCAAGCGGCTTAACCAGACCTGAGTGGTATCCGGGTGCAAAGGAAATCACAGTCAAGGTCCTCGCAGATGCCAGAACCGGAAGGATCATAGGCGGTCAGGCAGTGGGTGAAGAAGGCGCGGCATCGCGGGTGAATTTGATATCGCTTGCGATAAAAGGAAATATGGACCTGCACGACCTCTATGGTGCGGAATTTGCATACTGTCCTGCTGTGTCCGAGACCTATGATCCTTTGTCAAAGGCATGCGAGTTCGCTATACGCAAGATGAAGAAATAGTCTTGTTAAGCTCCTGATAAAGAGGCTGGACAGAACACGAGAACGGGAAAATCGGGGTAGTGTCCTACAAACCGTGACCTCGATATTAATTGGATATGTTGATTTATGAAATAGTATTCATCAAGGAGGAAGGAACACGGATGCCACGGATTCGACGGATACGCACGGATACGCACGGAT
>DAOUWY010000014.1 GCA_030666885.1 Methanosarcinales archaeon | reverse complement strand
GGTTGTATAGGTTGTCATGCATCTTCATATGAGAGTCTGGCCGAAGGTGTCATGATGCACGGTATAGACCTGGATGCAATACTTAAGGACATCAACGACCTTATTGCAAAGATCGAAGCGGAAAAGGAGCAATAAGCTTCAAAAAGCCTGCTTTTTTGCCGTATACCAACTAACATAGTTATTGCCTTTTCTATCTAAAGCAATTAAAAAAGGCAACATCTTTTAGTCGTGTGGTTAGGTTACCGAAAATAATGCTGAACTCTGCTGCGGTTGGGACAAGCTATGGTCAATGCAACCTCAGTAACCTGCGGAATGAGGGGGGTACAGTATATTATATCTTATTCGATCTGCGCCTTCTGGAGCCTGCCGCTGTAATCGAAATACACGGCCTTAACTTCAGTAAATTCCCTGATCGCATCGGTACCAGCTTCCCTGAATCCATTGCCTGTGCCTTTTACTCCACCAAACGGCAGGTGTACTTCTGCGCCGATGGTTGATGAGTTAATGTAAGTTACTCCTGCCTCGATCTTTTCGATGGCCCTGAATGCATTTGAAATATCCCTGGTATATATGGATGAAGACAGGCCGTACATAGTATTATTTGTTACCTCAATGGCTTCGTCAAGTCCGGATACAGGTATCAAGGCCACGACCGGACCGAATATCTCTTCCTGTGCTATACGCATGTCCTGGTCCACTTTTGTGAATATGGTGGGTTCAAAGAAATGGCCGGGAAGTCCCGGATCTGCCAGGTTGCCGCCTGTTAACAGGTTAGCCCCTTCGTTCTTCCCGATATCAGTATATTTCTCAATCTTTTCCAGTTGGGACCGGTTGATGACCGGACCGATATCGGTATCTGGTTTTAGCCCGTCACCCAGTTTGAGGGACCTGGTCTTGGCCAGGAGTTTTTGTGTGAACTCGTCCTTCACCTTTTCGTGTACAATGACCCTGCTGGCAGCAGTGCAGCGCTGTCCGGTCGTACCAAAGGCACCCCAGACCACACCATCCACTGCAAGGTTGATATCTGCATCATCCATGATGATTATAGGGTTTTTGCCGCCCAGTTCCAGTGATACCCGTTTCATGTCCTTAGCACATTCACCCATTATCCATTTTCCTGTTTCCAGACTGCCTGTAAATGAGATAGCCCTGATATCGGGATGGTGGACTACCGCCTGGCCAACCGTATCCCCTGGCCCGAACACCAGGTTTATCACACCTGGAGGCAGTCCGGCTTCCATAAGTATCTCCACCAGCTTGATTGTCAATAGAGGTGTATCGCTTGCGGGTTTCATCACAATTGTGTTCCCTGCCACCAGTGCAGGCATTATCTTCCAGGCAGGAATGGCCATTGGGAAGTTCCAGGGAGTGATCATACCTATCACTCCGATCGGACGCAGCACTGTCATGCAAAACTTATCCTTCAACTCCGATGTGGTGGTCTCGCCGAACATCCGCCGCCCTTCCCCGGCAGCGTACAGGGTGATGTCGATTGCTTCCTGGACATCCCCGCGGGTCTCTGCCAGGACTTTGCCCATCTCCATGGTCATCAGGTCTGCCAGGTCGTCTTTGCGCTCTTCCAGCATACGGGCGGCCCTGAACAGAACCAGTGCACGACTGGGCGGCGGTGTCTCGCTCCATGTCCCAAAAGCATTCCAGGCGGTTTTCACTGCCCGGTCCACGTCGTCTTCGGATGCTACATGCAGCATTGCCAGTTTCTCAAGGGTTGCAGGATTGATATCATCAAAAGTTTCGCTTGTTGATGAATCAATCCACTCTCCGTTGATGAATAATTTATACTCTTGCATAATAATTCCCCAGATGAACATTGTAAATTATGGGTATTAAGTGTTTGGAGTCTGCGGTAGGGACTTTTTAATTTGTTCTGGAAATGCAAAGACCAATTATATAGTTTGCGAAATATTTAAGTAGTAATATTTAGTAATCAGAAAATAATAAAAGGTCTCCTCGCCCACGCAATAAGGGGAATTATCGATAACTATTATTGTGCCTCATTGCAATAAGACACCTCAATGTCAAGAGTTGCATTAGGCGGTACCTTTAATCCCTTGCATGACGGCCATAAGGCCCTGCTTGTACGAGCATACCAGCTTAGCAACAAAGCTGAAGTGCTGATTGGCATAACCTCCAATGAGATGGCAGGGAAAAAGTACCATGAAGTAGAAGACTGGGAAGTAAGAAAGCAAGCAGTTACGGCTTTTATACAGGATACCTTTGGTACCAGCCCGCTTATAGCCAGACTTGACGACCCCTTCGGCCCCACCATAGACGAGGATTTTGAATACCTTGTGGTCTCCCCTGAGACCGAATCCATGGCCCATAAGATAAATAGCCGTCGGGCAAAACAAGGGAAACAACCCATTAACATTGAGCTCGTAGAGTACGTGCTGGCAGATGACGGTCGCCCCATATCCTCAACAAGGGTTCTTCGTGGTGAGATAGACATTCACGGCAACCTGCTGTAACACCGATAATAATATTTATCTTGTGCGTGTTTTGTGTTCATACTCATATCATAGTAATTACCAAATTTCACACTTTAAGAGGATTATTATATGTCTATAACACAACTGCCAAAAGAATACAACCCACAGGAAGTCGAACCCAGGTGGATGGAGAAATGGCAAGATTCAATGAACTATTTTGACTGGGATTCTGCGAAACCGCAGTATATCATCGATACGCCGCCCCCTTACCCTACAGGCAATTTCCATATCGGCAATGCCCTGAACTGGTGCTACATAGATTTCGTTGCCCGCTACAAACGCATGCGCGGATATAATGTGATGTTCCCCCAGGGCTGGGACTGCCACGGCCTGCCTACCGAGGTCAAGGTAGAGGAGATACACAACATTACAAAAAACCAGGTGCCTCGTGCTGAGTTCAGGCGGCTGTGCGAAGAACTGACTGCCGGCAACATTGGGAAGATGCGCGATACTATGCGCAGGCTGGCGTTCAGCATCGACTGGAGTAACGAGTACATCACCATGAAGCCAGAGTACTACGGCAAGACCCAGCACTCCTTTGTACAGATGTACCATAGCGGCCGTATATACCAGGCAGACCATCCAGTGAACTGGTGTCCCCGCTGCGAGACAGCCATAGCATTTGCCGAAGTAGAGTATGATGCCAGGCAGACCACTTTAAACTATTTCCATTTCGATGAACTGGATGTGGCTACTACAAGACCCGAACTGCTGGCAGCCTGCGTAGCCGTTGCCGTGAATCCCGATGATGACAGGTACAACAAGTATGTTGGCAAGGAAATAGAGGTCCCTGTATTCGGACATAAGGTAAAGGTGCTGTCCGATTCTGAAGTTGACCCTGGATTCGGTACCGGCGTGGTCATGATATGTACATTTGGCGATAAACAGGATGTGAGATGGTGGGCCGAACTTGGGCTGCCTCTTCGAAAAGCCATTGACAAACAGGGCATTATGACTTCCATTGCAGGGAAGTACGAAGGGATGTCCCTTGCCGAGTGTAAGTATGCCATCACCATGGACATGAAGGATGCAGGCATTATCTATGAACAGGAGAGCCTGGACCAGAACGTGGGACTGTGCTGGCGCTGCAAAACGGCCATCGAGATACTTTCAGAGCGGCAGTGGTTCGTGAAGATAGATGCCAGCGACATCATATCAAAATCATCTAAGATCAACTGGGTGCCGCCCTATATGGAGATAAGGCTCAAGAACTGGACCAGGACAATGGAATGGGACTGGTGCATATCCAGGCAGCGTATCTTTGCCACACCCATCCCGGTATGGTACTGCGATGAGTGCGGCGAGGTTATGGTAGCAAAAGAGGAATGGCTGCCTCTGGACCCTAACAACTCCCAGCCTCCCGAAGCCTGTAAATGCGGCTCTACTTCGTTCTCACCAGAGGAAGACGTACTGGATACATGGATGGACTCGTCCATATCAGCACTGAACGTGGCTGGCTGGCTGGCCCGGGACGATGTAAGGCTGCCCACCCAGATGAGGCCACAGGGTCATGATATTATCAGGACCTGGGCATTCTATACCATCCTGCGCTCCAGCGCACTGACAGGGCTGCCTCCCTGGGATGATATTGTTATCAATGGTATGGTGCTGGGTGAGGACGGGCAGAAGATGAGCAAGAGCCTGGGCAATATCGTGATGCCTGAAAAGGTGGTCAGGCAGTATGGTTCGGATGCATTCAGGCAGTGGGCCGCCATTGGCGGGTCTACAGGGTCAGATATCGTGTTTAGCTGGAAGGATGTAGTGGCTGGAAACCGATTCCAGCAGAAACTATGGAGTATTGTCAGGTTCTGCATGCCCCATCTTGGGGACTTCCAGCCCGGTGGTGATGTGGAATACAGGACGATCGACCTCTGGCTGCTGAGCAAACTGAACACACTTATCAAGGAAGCCACGAACAGCATGGATGCCTACCAGTTCGATGAGACTATGAAAAATATCAGGGGTTTTGCATGGGAGACCCTGGCAGATAATTATATTGAGCTGATCAAGTCCAGGTTATACGGCGAGGATGCCGGTGCCAGACGTGCGGCACAGCAGACCCTGTATTTTACAGTGGATGCCCTGGCACGGATGCTTGCACCTTTTATTCCTTATTTTGCAGAGGAAGTGTTCTCATTGCTGCATCCACAGAGTGTGCACCAGTCAGGGTGGCCGGATGTGGATGAGTCTGCCATTGACCGGGAGGCAGAGGCCTCAGGCGAACAGGTAAAGGAGATCACGGCCGCCATCAGGCGTTTCAAGTCCGACAAAGGCATGGCACTGAATGCTCCACTGGGCAGACTCAGGGTATACGGGCACATCGAGGATGTGACAGATATCGCGGGTACGGTAAGTGCTGATATCGAGGTGATGGAGGGCGAGCCCGAGTTCGAGTACAGTGTCAGTAGTGTGAAGCCTAATATGAGTATTATCGGTCCGAAGTTCAGGGACAAGGCCGGGGCCATTATCGGTGCGCTGAAATCAGCCGACCCTGGAGCCATCGCACTACAGTCAACAGGCGGGGCCATTGAACTTGAGGTTAAGGGTAAGACGATTACGCTGGAACCTGCGGCTGTTGAATTTGAGCGTGAGATTTTGTCAGAGGGACATGCGGTTGATGTGCTGGAGATCGGGGATGTAATGGTCGTGGTTGAAAGAGGATGACTATCTTATCTTTTTATTCAGGCAAATTAGATGTATTGCTTATTATTACAGGAATTTTAGTGACAATAACTGGTTGGTATGCCTACACAACTGCACCTAACATCTTCCGAAAAGTATTCAATACAAAAAAACCATTATTGAAATGTGGATGAATCCACCAAAATAAAATACTACAATAGTTTGTAAATAATTATAATATGATGTAATTAATTAAAATAGTTTACTTATTTGTAATCTTTGTCAACTGTTGATATTTAGGGGATTCGGAAGCATACAATTTACAAATTTATGTTTATAATAAACCATCCAATAATTTATTAAGGTGAAAATATGCCAGGTGATGAACAACCAAAATCAGGGGATAATGTCAAGATCATTACTAAACCACTATCACTTGAGAATCCGATCATAGTAGAAGGTTTTCCAGGTATTGGACTTGTAGGGAATATTGCAAGCCAGCATTTGATCGATGAACTCGAAATGGAATATATTGGAAGTGTGGAATCAAAATACTTTCCACCCATAGCGGTTTTATTCAATGGTATCATCAATATGCCAGTACGGATTTATGAAGGTAAAGAGCATAATATTCTGACTGTCATTTCTGATATACCGATACATCCCACCATATCCTATGAGGTCAGCAAAGTGCTGATGGACTGGGCACAATCGGTAAATGTAAAGGAAATTGTTTCCATTGCCGGGATAGCCACTATGAGTAGTGAGGAAAAGGTCTTTGGTGCAGCGACCAATGATGATATGCTTAACAGGATAAAGGATTATGTTGAAATATTCCAGGTTGGGACCATAAGTGGCATTTCCGGTAGTGTGATGACAGAATGTTTCATGCGCAATGTCCCTGCCATGAGCCTGTTGGGTGAGACCAATAGCCCCAATCCGGACCCAAGGGCAGCGGCTTCTGTGATTAATGTACTGAACAAAATCTATGATCTTCCTATTGACACTGATAACCTGATGGAACAGGCCGAACAGATAGAAATCGAACTACAGAAACTTGCCGAACAGGTCAAGACCAGTGAGGAAGGCGAACAGCCCAGGCGTGAATTCCCAATGTATGGTTGATAGGGGGAGTATTAATGAAATATATTGCACTTACAGGAATATCATCCCAGGTATTAAAGGAATTGCAGGATAATCGTATAAAAACTCTTGAGATTCGCAGCCCTCATAATTTTTATTCAGTACATGGTTCTGAGGTGGGGGATTTAGTCTTGCTGACACGAACCAGCTATAATGATGTCAGGGCTGGAACAATAGGCATGATTGCCAGGATAAGGAGCAAGCAGGTGGCAATACACCATCTCATGCAGATGACCGAAGATGTTTTCGAGGAATGTGAGACATTTACTACTAGACTTCAACTTGAATTGAAAAGTATAGGCAGGGTCAGGAAGGTTGAAGAGAATGTTTTGGGAAAACCGTTCGTAGTGGAAGCGGATGAGGTTACATATCTGGAAGCAAGGTAGCTGGTCCGTGATTCTGGCAAAATACTGTTTCCCACCAAAGAGTTTTTATGGATAAAGCACTATTTGGAAGTCCACTGGTATTATGGTTAAACGCCTGTGGGCTCGTGGCTTAGCCAGGATATAGCGCCGGGCTTCTAACCCGGATGTCGGGGGTTCAAATCCCTCCGGGCCCGCCAGTTATATTAATAGAAGTACCATGTGCCTCGGTGGCTTAGGGGTATAGCGCGTCCTTGGTAATGTTCTGCGGGAAACCGCATGACTCCAAAGAGGACGAGGTCGGGGGTTCAAATCCCCCCCGAGGCTTCTATGTTCTAATGTACAAAAAGCCCACTTTCTACCGTACTAATTGGTTTATATCGCTTAATGAGATTGTCGCAAAAGTCCACATTTCGAGGTATTTTAACTTATGAAATAAATACAGCATAATGCTGCATAGCGTTTTACTTATAAACGTTTATTAAAACATTCCAATTTCATCACTTTTCCGACAGTCTCATTACTTCATGATTTGACTGCTGTGATCTGTTCTTTTATCTATTCAAATCAATCTTTGCAGATGATTTTATCCTCCATTTCTCATTAAGTAGGTGATATGGCGGTCTGTTAGGCAATACTTCGACGCCCACAAGAAGCCTTCTGTGTTGTCCAGGCTGGGATGGAAATTGAGCCATTTCTTTAATGGTGGTGCTGCTATAATAATCCGGATCAGTTCACCTGTTTTTTATCTTAGCCGTGACTGTGATAAGGGTGCCCAAGTCATCGAAATTGATGTTTATAAACTTTAGGTTGCCTATGCTATGTGGCATGATTCCCAGTCATTTGTGGGTCACACCGACTATAATCTCAGCATCATTGGATGGTACTCTCAAAGTATGAGCCTGGAGCCCGCTCTTCTTGATCTGGAACCCCCTCAACTTCCACTGCAGTGAGCCCAGCTTCATTTTCATCAAAGAACACGGTTCATTCCTCTAAGTCTCCCAGTTCTCCAAAAGGCATCCCACTGGACCTCAATAATCTCTGATCTTCCACGAATGTAGCATTGCCTTTACTGGTAATCTCCAGATACTTCTTAGGCGTTGCTCCCTTCAAAGGATCAACTTCATAATTCACGATCTTAAAGAGGAAATTCTGGGTACATAAGGCAAGAGAAACTGCAAGGAACATGCTCTGGTTATATGACCATCTATCCATTCTTGGGATTTAACTGCTTCTTTGTTACGGGCTTGTCGGGATCCGTCACCGATTCGGTGATCCTGATTCTGCCTTCCATCACCTTCTTGATGACGTAGAATAATGATTCGTTTTACGCGATTATTAGATTTTAATTTCTTGAGATTGATTTTAATAGAATATCTTTAAAATTATAATTCACAATTTCATAAATCTGGATAACCTTTATAATGTATTCTTGTTAAGTATTCATAATGTAGTAGTGCCAATTTAAATATACTTTGCATTAAAATTGGCATAGTTGTGGGGGTGCATTAATAATCCACTATGACTGCCTTAAAATCATTTATTAGTAGCGGAGCTTACGATGTATTCGTTGCGAAATTTGATGGTGATGATGCAAATCACTTCTGGTCTCACAGTTTCGGAGGTCAGAATCCTCTTCGTGACACCGCTTATGGACATGCTATAACTGTGGATGCAAATGGAGATTTCTATATTACTGGTTATTTTTCAGGTTCGCTTTATGTCGCTGGTAGGACATTACTTGCTGTGGGAAATACCAGCATTTTTATTGCAAAGTTTAAAGGAGAGGATGGAAGTCATATCTGGTCGAAAAGTCTCAGCAGCAGAGGTCAAAATTCTATATATGCTTATTCTATTGCTGTTGATGAGAAAGGCGACATAATTATTACCGGATATTTCTCAGGTACTTTAAATTTTGGCAGTATTTCTCTTTCCAGTACTGGAAGAAAGGATCTTTTTATTGCGAAGTTCACAGGTACAAATGGCAGTCATAAATGGTCTCACAGATTCGGCGGTCAAAACGTTAAACGTGATTCTATCAAAGGGTATTCAGTCGCCATTGATAAAAAAAGTGACTTAATAGTTACAGGGTATTTCTCGGGCACGGTGAATATAGGGGACAAAAAAATCACAAGTGTTGGCGGCTCTGATTTTTTCATTGCTAAGTTTAAAGGGATTGACGGAAGTAAGGTTTGGGTGAGCAGCTTTGAGGGTACGTGGGAAGACATGGGTAAATGCCTCACTATTGACCCCCAGGACAATGTATTGATCACTGGATACTTTACAGGTACACTAGATTTTGGAGTTAAGCAGCTATCCAGTACGGGCAGAAGAGATATATTTTTAGTGAAGTTAGGTGGTTCAGACGGTCAATATATATGGTCGCGCAGCTTTGGTGGATGCGGACCTAGTTGGGATTCAGCCCGTGCCTATTCTGTTGCTGCAAGCAAGAGCGGTGATTTAGTAATTACGGGATATTTCAACGGTACTCTGGATTTTGGCGGCGGACCTTTAATCAGCAAAAGTAACAATGATGTATTTATTGCAAAGTTCAATGGTGATGGGGATCATATCTGGTCTCACAACTATGGCGGCAAAAAAACTAATTTTGCTCATAGTTACGCTGTTTCAATTGACAGCAATGAAGATGTCATTGTCACGGGAGATTTCTCAGGTACTTTGGATCTTGGCGGTGGGCTTCTTGCCAGCACTGCAAAAAGAGACTTATTTGTCGCAAAGTACAATGGTGCAGATGGGAGTCAGGTCTGGTCGTGCATTTCGAGAGGTACATGGGAAACCCTGAGCAGGGATGTAACTATCGATAATAAGGGAAATGTTTTAATTGTCGGTTTTTCCTCTGGTACAGTTCGTAAATTCAAATTTAATATGGAGACAAACTACCCGGTACTTCTTTTCCCGGTCCGGCTTGAAACAAGGTTCATGGATAATCAACTGTGGGTAAGAATCTATCCTGATCAGGTTTCAATAGAGTCCCATAGAAGCGATTTGAATGATCACGAAAAAGCAGTATATAATTTATATAGCAGTGCTAAATCAGATGAAGATAAGAGGAGTGCATGGCGTGTGATGGTGCAGCGTTTTGGCTCAAAACGCGCAGCATGGATCATCAGAGCTGAAGATAAGCCTGAGCTCATCAATGTAGAGAAAAAGCCAGAGTCCAAGCAGAGTGTATGGGGAAATCCCCCCCGGGTCCGTACATTTCCTGATCGATTTGTTGTCTGTCTTTACAAGGGTGATGGATGCGTTAAAAAGGCAATTGGAAACCAGATACCTTGTGAGTTACCGTTGATGGGAGATCCGGAAAAGGAGTTTAACGGGAATCTTTTTGACGGGGACTCAAGCTGGGTGAATGATTTTGATAGGGCAGAGAAAATCGGAATGGCCCTGAAGATTCCATTGGACCCGGATGAAGACAAACACTTCTCAAGGGTTATTGCAGTCGGTATAAAGTACTCAGGGACATCAGAAGGGCAGAAGATGCTGGAAGATCTGATAGATAATCACCACTATACGTCTGGTTTTTCGTTTTTGCCTTATGGTACACCCACCAACAACACAATGAATACGAAATCAGGGTATTCAGAATCTTTAATTGATGACGAGAAGAGATATGACATTGAATGTTGCGAGGGGGTGGAAGAAGCTAAAGCCGATGGTAATAACTCCCAGGTTGTGGCCAGGGCTTTTGGACTGGATCCTGCCCTGTTCAAGAACATCGAGAACGCACATGTTAATAATTCTCCACAGGAAAGAGAGTTAAAAAAAGTATTATGGCCGGTTTTCGGTGACTACTTTCTGAAGTTTGCACTATCAAATCCACCAAGTGATAATACACGTGGGATGTTGCAGGATCATTTCACGGAATTTGTCACCGCACGCGGGCCTTTACCTGCGGTAGGAATTGGTGACCAGCCATATGGCATACTTCCAGTGACACGTATCAATGGATGGAAGGCCTCGGGGCTGGATGAACACTCTAAAGTGGAATTCTACACCAAACTGCACGCCATACTTTTCGAATTATACAAAAAATGGCTTGATATGGCTAAAGATACTGAACTTGTGCCGCGGATCACCGGTGATAGTGATGATCCGGATGATGAATTGCTTCAGATACTTGCAATGGAGCCCGTATCCACAAGCTATGGAATCAGGCCTGTTGTAAAAGAACCTTTTTTATATGATTTTAGATCAGGACACATAAAAATAATACCTACTCATGATGATATTGTATCCAATCATACCGGAAGAGTATATTTTGAAAAAAAAGCAGGTAATGAAGTTAGAAGGGGCGATTTATTATGTTCTGTAGGTCCACATAGTTATTGTGCACAATTAGACGGGAAAGTTTCAGAAGTTGTAGAGTCTGATGGTTGTTGGGTAAATAAAGGTGATACACTACTCATTTTGTATTTTAAAAGTCCACCTATTCAAAGAATTGCATCCAAACATAATGGGAGTGTATTTTTTAATAAAAAAAATTTGGCGGTAGTTAAAAAGGGCGATTTATTATGTTCTGTAGATGGGAATGATTACTTTGCACTATCTGATGGGAAGATATTAAAAATTTATCATCCTAATTATGTCTTTTATGAATTTGGTCCCATATCAAAAATTCTCCTTTTCGAAGAACATTTGAATTTAAACTCCAAATTTCACGGTAAAATAACTTTTATAAAAAACGTGGGGGAAGAATTTAAATATAAAGATCGGTTATATATTGTTAAACATCCACATAATGATATTGAGTCACATTATTATGCAACTTGTTCTGGAAAAGTTATAAATGTTTTCAAATCTAAAAACAACGACGTTAAAATAGATGATGAACTACTTCAATTTGCACATGAAAAAATTCTTTCTTGCGAGCATACTGGTATTGTAGAATATAACGTAGATATAAGCCAATATGTCAAAAAAAATGAATTGTTATATTCTATAAAAGATGTACAGAGTGATATTGATCATTCTTTCTATGCCCCTTCTGATGGGAAAGTTTTAGAAATTTTTCATCCGAATGAAGTCCATAAAGATGATCCACTAATACAATTAACACCTTATCCAGATATATATAATTTACCTCCCTGGATTTTTCCTACATCACAAGCAAAGGACATTATCACATCTATTGACATAAATACAAGACTTCGAAAATACACATCCTGGAGTGACGGATTGGATTTTCCGACCACTATTAAATCCAATCACATTGGGAATGTATATTTTAGGGTTAATGCAGGTAAGGTGGTTAACAAGGGCATTCCGTTATGTTCAATAGGTTTACATAAATATTATGCACCTTTTGACGGAAAAGTTATACAGGTTTTCAAGTTTAACAGCGACAAGATTAATAAAGGTGATGTACTCATCCTTTTTGGGGACGTTTTTTCGAAAAAAGAACGGATAAGATCATTGATTAAATTTCCAGATTCAATCGATGAAACAATTTTCGAAAAGGAGAGCATTTTCAGGGGGATACTGGACCTGCACACTCACAGACTGGATGCGGGGTTCACATCCCTTGCAACCCAACGTCTCCATGCCATGCGCGAGCATGAGCCCGAAGGTATCTACCTGGGTGCCTATGGCTGGCTGGAAGACCTACAGCCGGAAGGAGTGAGTAACTACATAGAAGCAGAGTATATTCACGCTCCCTCCGCTGACCAGGCTGCAGCAGCCGCAGTCCTGAGGAATGCCTGCCTGACACAAAAGCACTCGGACACAGGCAAACCTTACAGGATCAACCTTACATCTGACAGGGTAAGGCGGGCACTGCGGCTATTGGATGGAGTTCGGGAAGGGCAGGAGCTGGGAGCACTCCTGGGCTACCTGTTTGAAAGAGGACTGCACGATAATGGAATGGACTGCTACATCGATGAATTTCGATCGGCATTTCCTCTTGTGGCAGATAAATTAACAGAGCTAAAAGCTGGTGAAATAGCTGAAGCAGTTGCTGCACGTAATGTGGTCAACGGCCTTGCTCTTGCGGAAAAATGGGAAGATCCTAAAGTTGATGTTTTCAAGTTAATTTCAGAAAAGCTCAGTGATAATAATAACACAGTTCCTGAGCAGGACGAGTTAGACCTTAAAGAGCTCATTGAGAATACCGTCATGGACAGTCAGGACGGCAGGGTAGATCTCCTTCTCACAGAAAGCATGTACCAGCTTGTAAATGGAAATTTTGAGCGTGCAGGAGCAGCCCTTGACGCAGCTGCCGGAAAAGCCCGCCCCCTAGAAATTGAATCAATTCAGACACCGATAAGCGGAACCGGGCTTGGCCACCGGATCTGCATTCTCTTCAATGGATCAATAAATAGTGGGCAGGGGCCTCGTAGCAAGGCCGAGCCCCGGCTTGACGCATGGTTTAGTGATATACTGGGGGATATGAACAAGGTTGGCTGCGTAGCGCACATAACAAAAATCGACTTCAACAAAGCCACTTTTAAAGAACTTGAGATACTGCCCGGCATAGGTCCTGAAAAAGCAAAGCTCATTATTACTGATCGCGAAAAGAATGGTGATTATACCC
Source organism: Methanosarcinales archaeon (assembly GCA_030666885.1). Taxonomy (GTDB): domain Archaea; phylum Halobacteriota; class Methanosarcinia; order Methanosarcinales; family Methanocomedenaceae; genus Methanocomedens_A. Next base: position 3,143 of record DAOUWY010000014.1, on the reverse strand, counting down.
AACTGGAGGATCTCAAGAGGGTCCAGGGAATTGGTGAATCTACAATAAATGAACTAAGGAAGATATTAGATCCATGCCTCGTGAGTCTGAAGGATCTCGATATAAGTCCTCTGGATTTTCTCTATATGTCTTCATTCCCGCTCTCCTACAGGGGAAGGGATGATTCGGGCAAACCGGTCAGCGAGGAAACAGAGCTTGAGCAGAGGATGGCCTATTTCATCAGAAAGCTGCGCAATCTGCCGGCTTGTGCCGAGGTCAGGTTCGATTTTAAACGTGCTTCAGGTCATTTCACACGAAGTACCGCCGAGGCTGTTGAACTTGGCCGGACTGTGCTGGATCTTCTCGGTAAAGTCAGCTTTTTAAGGCCAGATTCGTTATGGCTCCAGGAGGATGAAGATACACCTGCACTGTATGATATCATTGAACTGTCTAACCGGGTCAAAGATGCCCATAAAGGCATTTCAGGATTGCTGGAACGTTTTGAAATGATTGAAAAACGTGATGAAATCGTCGTTGATTTCTTCAATGGGGTCATAAATCCCTTAGAGATTGTAGAACGCATCAAAGACGATCCGAATTTCTTAAATGCTCAAGGCTATGGGATAAGCTCATCGCTTGCAAGTAAGATTCTTGAAGTGAGGGATTCACTACCCGAAGGTACGTTTTCATCGATCGAAAAAATTGACAATATTCCTGGCATAGGTCCTGATACCATTCACGATATATTGTACAGCTTACAGGTACCGACCGGTAATTATGAAGAGGAAATCATTGATATTCTAATAGAGGCAAGCAGATTTGGCATCGAGGGTGCTATCCCGTCTTCACCTTTTGCCGATTCCGAACTTGAAAGCCGGAAAGATAACACGAAAGAAGAGATTAATGAACGCCTTTCCAAATGTAAAAAATTATTAGATGGGATTGAAAATATCCTCAAAGAACCAGGCAACCATAACAAAGCGATCAATATTCTCGTTAAAGCTATGAAAGCGGTGTTTGGTGATAGTTTTATGGTCCTGCCCACTTTTACGGCACCCAATCCTCAGGATCTGCAGACTATCTATCAGGATGCATCCCGTATTCACATGTGGCTTCACCAGGCAGCCCAGATCAGTCCTGCCCTTTCGCACCTTGAAGACACGATAATGGCCTGCGATGCCTGGCGTACAAGGGCTATTGACAGCGATTCGGATTATTGTGGGACACTCGATGAAATCGTGGCAGACTCCTTCACATTACGTGTTGCACAGCTTCCCAGGGACGAGGAGCAAGGTTGGCTGGCTCTGTCAGATGAGGAACTAAAAAAAGATAGAACAGAAGACGAAATTGAAAAGAGAGAAAATGGTCTCAAAGAATACGGGAGGCCAAAAGGGTATTTATCAATTGTCAGCCTGGCACCAGAAACAATAGATTATTCAAATAAACTTGCAGGGCTCCTGGTGTACCAATGGGAGGAGAAAATACCTGATAAACAGGTGGATACAGGTCTAAGCTTTTATTACAACCAGCCCAATTCCCAGCCACCTCAATCGTTATTGCTCGCTGTGCCGGGAGAGATGGAAGATTGGGGATCGAGATGGACGGTCGATGAGCTCATTGATATTGTAAGGGACACCATGGACCTTGGTAAAGTCCGCACTGTGGATTCGAAAGCGCTGCAATATGGCGGACCTTTCCCCCCAGCACTTTTCCTGAAGACCGAATCTGAAAAATTGAAGTACGATCAAAAACATGGATTTTATCACTTAGTCTGGAAAAACTTTTTGGAGGAATTATTCTGTCTGGATTTCAACAATTTCGAATACGGAGAAGAATTACGGTACAAGATTATAAAGGGATTCAGGATATATAGTGATTATAGTGATAATTCTCTAGTAATATCTTCGAATGAAAATTTTAATTATCTGGAATGTAAGGATTGCACTTTTGTACTTCCAGCGCTGGCAACAACGGTTGATATTACGGTTTTGGACATACCCGGGACAGAAATAGCGGCATATGATGAAAAAAATCAGGAAGTACCAAATACTTCCATATTAGAGCTAAAGGATGAGACTTCCACTTACACTTTTTCCGGTCTCATTCATTCCATTTTGATTAAAAATGAAAATGGTTTGGCTGCTGTCTTAAAAATCTGTATGAGACCAAAGGAGGTTTAGAATGGGCATTATTGATGATATTTTAAATGACTTTGAGACTAAGGGATTTGAATCATGGCTCCATATTGAGCCGCATTGCCGTTCTGAAGACCTCTCGCAGGGGATTGAAGCGCGCACTGCAGACCCATTATGGATGCTGGCGCGGCAGTGGCAGATGGGTGAGTTCAAAGGAGAGGATAATGGCTCTCCGGTCCAGGTGGAAGTTTCTTACAGGACAGATGAAATTAATGAAATAAAACTCGGGGAAGGGAGGCCTATTGGTCTGTCCAATGCGCCTCCTCTTGAAGCCATTGTTGAAAGGGAGTCTGTGGAGATGGACTGGCGGACCAGGGTGGTGGTTGGGCAGCAGTTCGAAAGGCTTCTCAGATCCGAAATTGCCAATGATGCAGATGCGGTAATATGCGAATATCGAAAAAAGTTCCCGGTAGAGCGTCCTGCCAGCAGCGAAGAAGTAGACGTTGACCGGGCCACAATGAGATTCCTCCAGCTAATGGAGGGAAGGGCAATTGACGGTGGGGAGCTGCTTGAAAAAATCCAGGAAGGAACTGTCCCTCCGCTTCCCGATGGAGTAAATGTTGATACAAATATGCTCGAAAAAGCTCATCAGGAGGTAATGGACTGGTTTGACAGGTTATATACTGTGCCCGAAGATGGCGAAGGGTCAGCCTGGCAGTCCCAGCGACTTGAGTATAAATCCAGAGTTTCCTCCTTCAATGGAGGGAAGACCTCACTTGTTGCCCCCGAATACCGCAATGGAGAGCTTGACTGGTATCATTTCATGGTTGAAGGTGTCCCGGAACAGCTCAATGGCAACTTTAATACCAGGTGCTTTACCCCGACATGTATCGAAATTCCAGGCATGCCTGTTCGAAGATGGTGGGAGTTCGAAGACGGCAATGTGGATCTGGGAGATCTCAACGTGGAGATGGTAGATCTTGCCAAAATGGCACTTATGGATTTTGTCTTTGTATATGGAGACGACTG
>DAOUWY010000052.1 GCA_030666885.1 Methanosarcinales archaeon | reverse complement strand
ATGGCAATATTGGCCAGGTCATCCGGATTCTTTCCTTCGGAAAATATGGCTTCAGGTATACCTGTACGTTTCATCCGGAAGGGGTCGATATTTGATATTTCGCTCAATGTATGGATGTTACCGAGCCTGATCTGCTTGCCGGCTTCTTCAACTTCGATCTCCCCGTTTTTTAATTTTTCAAGTAGATGGTTTAAATCCATAAAATATTTCAATCCTTTCTCCGGACATTAATTAATCTCCATATCAATAACATGTGTATGCTCATTAAACCTGTTATGTGATAATTAATATGCCATTAATGGTATTGTATATACCTGTATGAATATATTTCCATTATCGTAGGAATTTTTTTTGGTATGCCGGGAGATGCGATCCTGAAAAATACATTGGAATTAAAATGACAGTTGAAATAATAATTGACAATACTTGCACAGGTTGTGGACGCTGCAAGAAGGTATGTCCCAAAGGTCCGATAATATGGGGCATTAGAATCAGGAAAGATGGTAATCCGGAATATTTTGCAGCGAATCCGGATTCTTGTCTCTTCTGCAAGAATTGTGTGGGTGTATGTCCTGTAATGGCGATTAACGTACGGAATAGAAGTACATTCGTATCCACTTCAAAAAGTATAATATTTTGACCGGATTTACAGGATATTGACTTTGCGGTATATCCTGTTAATCCTGTCAATCCGGTCTAATAATTTTTAAATTACCCTTAGATTTGAAGCGGATACTTGAAGCTTGTAAATAATACCCCTCCAACACGATATTCTATCCTGTCAACCAATATTTTACTCTGCCTGATCGTCCTGAAGTTCCTTGGAAAAAGGATATTCCATTTTCAATTCTTTATAGGCCCCTTTGAATTTTTCCTCGATAATTTCCGGGGTATAATCATCTGAGGGACACTTTTCCAGCAGTTCATATGCCCGCCTGCGCCTGTTGCCAAAGTTTTTATTGATCTCATCCTTATCCATCTTTATCTCTTTCCACCTCAGCACAATATCGGGCACGATCTGATTCAGGATCACTTTCAGACGTTTACAGGGGTAATCAATATCGTATATATCATCCTTCATTATTTCACCTATCAACAAGAGGAACCAGATTTATTTAATATTTTCTGGTAGTATATAAAATGTAGGATTAGATACTCAAGTTGATCTGGTCGAAAGTAGGATTTTGTTCATGTAAATTATAAGGAATAGTAATTACAAATAAGATTATATTAGCTTTAGACCACAATCAATAATTGGAATATTTACAGGAGGTATGAATTATAACAAGTATAAAAACCACGCAGACAGAAAAGAACCTGTTAACCGCTTTTGCAGGAGAATCACAGGCAAGAAACCGCTACACATTTTTCGCATCAGCAGCGAAAAAGGCAGGGTACGAACAGATATCAGCCATCTTCACAGAGACAGCTGATAATGAAAAAGAACATGCTGAAAGATTATTCAAATTCCTGGAAGGCGGGGAAGTAGAAATTACCGGTTCATTTCCAGCAGGTATAATAGGTGATACAGTATCAAATCTTGAGGCCTCAGCCGATGGCGAGAATCATGAACATACAATAATGTATCCGGAATTTGCCGATGTAGCCGAAAAGGAAGGTTTCTTTGAAATTGCAGAAGTTTTCAGGAATATCGCAGTGGCCGAGAAGGCACACGAAGAGCGCTTCCGTGCACTGATCGAAAATATTGAACAGGACATGGTGTTCAGGCGGGATAAAGTAGTACAATGGAAATGCCGCAACTGCGGATACATCCATGAAGGTACAGAGCCACCTGGGGAGTGTCCGGCATGTGATCATGCAAGGGCATATTTCGAGCTGTGGGCAAAGAATTATTAATTGACGGGTGATGGTGGCAATGAAAAGGATAGCATGGGGAATTACCGGTTCAGGTGACTTGATAAAAGAAACCTATGATGTCATGGTCGATATTAAGAATAAGACTAATCTTGATTTTATGGTATTCCTGTCAAAAGAAGGCGAAACGGTATTGAAATGGTACCGCATATGGAACGACATACAACGTGATTTTACAAATTTCAAGACAGATGCCGGGCCTAATTCACCTTTTATTGCCGGTCCGCTTCAGGTAGGGTTCTATGACCTGCTGTTGATCGCACCTGCAACAGCAAATACTGTGGCAAAGATCGTCAATGGAATTGCTGACAGCCTGGTAACAAATACAGTGTCCCAGACCGCAAAAGGAGATACTCCTATCTATATACTGCCGGTCGATCAGGTCAAAGGTACTGTAAAAACCACAACCCCGACCGGAAAGACTCTTGAGCTTAAGATGCGCAATGTAGATGTATCAAATTCCGTAAGACTTGCGCAGATGGAGAATATCACAGTATTGAAAAGTCCTGATGAGATATATGATATAATAAAAATGTAGAGGGAGTAGTTCAACTATAAAGGTGATGTGGGATGGCAATATATCCTGTCTGTAAGATGGAAGTGGATGAATCAACAACGCAGCACACTTTAGAATACAAGGGGAAGAAATAAAGTTTTTCTCATCCCCATCGATTCGAATTTGTGAATTGGTAAATTAACTTCACATGCCTGGATTGAAGATAACACGATTATAGAGCACTTGCCCTGTAACCCGCCTTTCCCACAGTTAACTTCTCTTTTTTGATGATGCCTAAGCATAAAACCAGATACATTAGGCGTATTTTCACATTTGTTTTCCTATTAGGATCACCTATTTCCAGCATTTTTTACGACCAATAAATCACTACAATAATTATACATTTTATCATCTACACATAACGTTATTTAGACGTTGTATTCCTGGATGTTATCTGGAAGCAGTGGAAACTTTCAAAGATATTCCCCCAATCAGATGGCAAAGACGTGCAGACATCAGAGATTGTGGAGATATTGACGTTATATCGCTGTCTGGATCCGGGAAGTTATCTTTCCGCTGTAGACTGGTTCAACAAAACCGCATTAGATCGTATTCTCCACATAAACGGCCAGCATATCAATAAATCAATGATATTTCGTGAGCTTGATCTCATCGAGGATAAAAAAGAGGATATAGAGCGTTACCTGTACAAAACCCTGAAAAAACAGGACGAGGACAGCATGCACATCGTCTTTTACGATCTTTCCGATTCGTATTTCGAGGGCCAGAAATGCGAAATAGCGAGCGCAGGGCGAACCAAAAGCAACGGATTTCGGAAAAAGAGAATCGTCCTTTCACTTCTGGTGAATTCCAGAGGTTACCCATTCGCATGGGATATCCTTGAAGATTACACAGCAGATGTCAAAATGATCAAGGGTTTATCGAATCAGTGGAAAACAGAGTTCAAATTCAAAGATAATGAGATTGTGCTGGTTTTCGACAGGGAAATGGTCTCTGATGAGAATCTTAAACACCTGGAGCTCGAAAAATACAAGTATATCACAGCTCTCGATAAGAATCAGATTCCAAATCTGCAAAACATCAATATTGAACGTTTTGAATCGATCAACGAAGAAAATATGACTGAACAGATAATTAAAATGGGGTTCAAAAAGTATGACGATGCAACATACTATGAAAACCTTGGAATGGTTGACGGCAGACGTTATGTCTTGATATTCAATCCGGAAATGCTTACAGACCAGAGAAAATCCCGCAAAGAGCTGATACAGAGGGGAAAATACTATCTGGACAAGCAAAACGAAGCGTTGTTCAGAGCGAAAAAAAGTAGAAACAATGACAAAACGAAAAACATAATCGACAAAAAGCTCAAAGTGATGAAGGCAACAAATTTTGTGGATTATGATCTCGAACCTCTGATAATAAAAGCAGAAGGTAGGGTAATTAACAGCTTTAGCATTGTTTCCAAAGAAACGGTTGAAAATAGGGAAGTAATTAAGAAATCAGAGCGAACTGATGGTTTATGGACGATTGTCACAAATACTCCGAGTAAAGTGGATGCTGAGGACAGATTTACAGAAGATGATTTGATTCGTGCATACAGAGACAAGAATCAGATTGAACAGGCGTTCAAAGACGTAAAATCATTCATTAAGATACAGCCGTTCAATGTCTGGATGCCAAAACATGTCAGGGCACATTACACAATATGCATTCTATCGTATCTGCTGGATATCACGATCGCAAACCGCTTGAAGGAAGTTGATATCGGAGTAAGAAATCCTAAAAAGGTGTATGAGGTGTTGAAAGATGGGATAATCGGAAAAATAACAATGAAGAGTACGGGTGACGAGTTTCTTAAGTTAATGAGTCTTCAATCTCAGCAGAAAGCGATATTGGAGTTGTTTCGGAGTGAAAACGTTGTAGGGAGGGGATATCTAAAATCGATAGGAATTAAATGAAGAAGGTTACGACCAACAAATAGGAAAAAATTCTGAATTATGTAGCCATTCGATGTGGGTTTTGATTTTTGGGTGGGAAACTTGGGCTGAAAACAATTGCCTTAACCTTTTTAGTAATTCAAATCAGTCAAATCCAGACTGCATGTGAAAGTAGAGTAGGTCAAACATCAACGAGTTATTTAAAAAGTAATATTCTAAGGGATAGATACATATACTTTAACACACAACCAAATTAATGTTGAATTGTGGAGGTTTGAATTTTGATAGTGGACGATTTATTAAAAACCATTACAGAAGAGATTGCCAACATGGTCTCCACCAAGACCGTGATTGGAGAACATATTGTCGTGGAAGGTAAGACCATCATACCAATTACCAAGGTCAGCTTTGGTTTTGGCAGTGGTGGTGGCGAAGGCAAAAAGAAAGCAGGTGAAGAAGGTACCGGCGGTGGCGGTGGCGGTGGTGCTTCTATCCAACCCGTGGCTTTCCTTGTGGTGACGCCAGAGGATGTCCAGGTATTTAGCATAAAAGGAAAAGGTGCTTTGGCCCAGCTTACCGAGATAATGCCGGAAATGATGGAAAAATACAAATCGGTGATGGAAGAGAAAAGTAAGGAAAAAACAGGTGAAACCGAAACTAATGGAAACCAATCATAATTGAAATGATCTGGCTCCTGATGGGAATAGTAATAGTAATAATCATAGTCGTGCTGCTATTCCCTGTTACAATCCGTGCCCGATCTTCCGGGCCAGAAGGAATAATAGACGGTAGTCTTAGCATAAGCTGGTTGACACTTGCCATTCAATATGAGTTAAAGAAAAAACAAACAGATATACTCATCCTGGGCCGCACGTTGATACATCAGCAATATAAAGAAAAAAAACCTGGAACTAAGGATATTAAAAAATCCGTCAAATCCCGATCCATTCCACCAGTACAGGATTTCACTCCTATGATAGGACCGTTAATGCGGCTTATCAGGGATTTACTATCCATATTTAAATTCAGACATCTTAAACTGGATATCATCTACGGCCTGGAGGATCCTGCCTACACTGGTATGTTGACAGGATATATACACGCCCTGCCGGGTCAGTACAATATTTCCTTCACACCTGATTTTACGCAGCCTGTACTGGACTGGGACCTGGACCTTGCCACGGCTTTCACTCCAATTACAGTCATAGTGCCAATAACAAAGTTTGCTACCAACCCCCGGGTACTACGCTCAGGGTGGAGGATTATCCGTAATTGATCATCCTCCTGATACGATCCTCAGGATATCAATCCGACCGGAATCGACAACATCGTCTATAGGTACCGGCCTGCCTTCGACCATTACCACAACAGTCTCAGGATTGATTCCCAGTTCTGCAAGGATATCACTATAGGTACTTCCTTCTTCTACTTCAATTGTTTTTTCAAGGACGCCTCCGGCAAGTATTTTAATCCTTACCTGCAACAGGAACTACTCCTCTTCGGGTAATCTTGCGATTTCCCCTTCTGACCCTGTCAAAGACTCAAGATTATTTTCAATTAATTTTTTTTCTAGAGTCTGTTTTTTCTTTTCACCTTTACGTTCCAAGTCTCTTCTTTTAAATTTAGACATACAGGTCACCTCGAATACCAATTAAATTCAATATTTAATAACCTTACTACATGCATCATCACTTATTTCATCGAACACCAGGTCAGACCAGTCCCGCTCACCGAGCACAATCTCAAACTCTACAGGCGTTAGCACAGGCGCATTGAACCGCTTTCCTTCATCTATCGCAATGCGCGGACATGCTGTATTTACAAAAGCATCCACCTTGAACTGCAATAAAGCATCAGGAGTGATATTGTCAAGTGAAATTATGATATGTTCCTTGCCATGCTTTTTAGCAAGTTCAGCCAGGTGCCGTGCCAGTCCCATTCTCTCCTGGCCTATCTTTGTGGAAACGATTATGCCAAAGGAAATGGCATCAAGACACATGGCGATCACCCCTCCCCTCTGCCTCAATATCCTTTCAGGGTCCACCCACTCAACAGTGCTCAACATGGGGTCGGCCGCCAGTACTTTGCTCCCGGTTGCCACTGCCACACCCAGTGGATGGAACTTCCCGCTTCCGATATACAGGTAACTGTCGCAGGTCACCCCGGCAGCCGAAAAGTTACACCCCAGCAACTGTCCCGGATATTTGATCCGCGAATCACCGGTACCCACCACACACGACATACCTCTTGATCCCAGGATATCCCTGGCCTTGTCCAGTTGATGGACATGCTGGACAGTGGTCACAAGACCCACTGTACCTGCATCCAGTTTAACTACCGCCATTTTAACCACAGGCCCGATATCAACTCTGGCCGGTGTTTCCATGAAAATTACATTTTCCAGCCCGTCCACAAGTTCGGAATGTCCGAAATGAAACATAATATCCACAGAACCTTTGAGTATCATATCGATATCACAAGCCCCGAAACAAGGGTTGCCGGATACTATACAAATAGCCCCGGTCTTATCTTCCAGTTCCCTTGCTATGGAAAATGCCTGCCTCTTAAATCCTTCCGGGAACTGGAGACCCACAGTCCTTGCTTCTGATTGGTTGATCAGGTCAACTACCCTGTCCAGGTCAAAGTCAAAAATATCAAGAAAGGATGAATTGTTCATGGCTGCTATGAATATATTATCCTAATATCTCCACACCCTCGGGACCAACATCGATTCTTACCAGGGTCTTCACAGGCAGACCTGCCTTCCTGAGCTGCTTTGCGCCATCTCCACGCTCGATAACTACGACGGTATCCACGATAATTCCACCCGCAATCCCCACAGCCTGCCAAACAGCTTTTAGGGTCCCACCTGTACTGACTACATCATCGATTATGATCAAACGCTCACCTGCGGATATCCCGTTCAAGTATAGTTCGCCTTTAGAATAGCCAGTTGCCTGGTGTATATTCACTTCATTCGGAAGCTCATACGGACGTTTTCGGACTATGGACATGGGTTTATAGGTCCTGAGGGCCAGGGCTGTTCCGATATGGATGCCCATCGCTTCAATAGTAAGTATCTTATCAAAGCCAGGTTCGGCAACAGCTATTATCCGGTCAGTAACTTCATTCAGCAGGGCAGGTTCCAGGCATGGAACTCCGTCAGTAATAGGATGTATGAAATAATTATACTCACCACGGTTCACAATAGGAGCTGCTTCCAGGGATTTTTCCAGTAGGTCGGACATATATCATTAATATCACTGAATCCCACTTGTACCTATCGCTTATTCACTGGGATAGAGGATATGTGCATACATCCGGGCCCGGGATATTGAGAACAGGAAACTAACAATGGTATCACACACTTAGCATCCAGAACCATATTGGGCGTACATGTATGCATATCCCGTCCTGTATTATATCATCATATTCATTATCGGTCAGTATTAAAGCATCTTCAAGTCCATATTGTTGAGCTGCATCTACCAGACCATTGATCTCTCTTTTTTGAGTTTTTGGATTTGCAAGTGATTCTGTCACCTGTATTGCGTTAGTCAGGTGCATTCCTTTTTTTATTAAAAAATCACATTCCATTTCTGTTCCGGCACCTTTGTGATAATAGATGTCGCTGTTCCTTCTTTTAAGTTCAATAAACACTGCATTCTCAAGAAGACGACCATGATTCCTGGAGAATTGGAATCCTGTTGCGCTGGCAAGTCCTGTGTCTATGCAGTATGCTTTTGATTTAGTTTTGATATGTTCTTTATATGAATATGAGTACTGCCTCAAGTAGAAGAACAGATATGCCTGTTCAAGGTCAAAGACGTATTCCTGTATAGTGTTTACAGAGCATTTGAACGTCTTTGCCAACTTGTTTATGGAATACGTTTTTGCAGTGTTTGTTGCCAAAAATATTGCCAGTTCTTTTACCAATCTGGCATTCCTTATGTTAAAACGCACAACTATATCCTTAAAGATTATATTTTCAATATATTCATTCAGCCTGTCGTATGGTTTTGTTTCATCAAGGAACTCAGGTATTGAACCAAAAGCGACATATTTATTGAACAACTGTTTTATCTCATTTTTCTGAGATTCAAGTGTGAAATATGAACTCGTGTTTATTTTCACATCATGATATAGGAGATATTCCCCAAAGGAAAAAGGATATATAGTCAATGTTGATGTCCTACCTGTCAGCAGTGTTCCAAGTTCCTTTGATAACAGTTTTGAATTTGAACCGGTTATTATGAATTTTATTTTCACTTTTGCGTCCCTGTCATATTCTGTTCGCAAGAAATATTCAAAACCTTCTATGTTCTGTATCTCGTCTATGAAAAAGTAGATATTCTTTTTTGGGTTTATGTTCTCTTTATAAGTTTCAAGGACTGCACTTAAAAGTTCAAGTGAATGGTGGGAATACAGCCTGTAATCCTCAAGATTCAGGTACAATATCTGTTCTCTGTCAACCCCATCTTCAACCATCTCATTTATTGTCTGTTTTAATAGTACTGTCTTTCCAGTCCTTCTTGGACCTGTTATGATGGTTATTGATTTTGAATGGAGCAATTCTTTCATCTTATCCATGTAATGCTCTCGTTCGATATACTCCTCTTGAGTAAAATCTTTGAACCAGTAATTCTGGTCTCTCAGGATTTCAAATACCAGGCTTTTTTTGAGCATCAATATCAAATAGCAACCAAATCATTTAGTCTTTATCATTATATTGATATTTTTTGTATCAAATTACATCAATATAATGATATAAATAATTATAAATTAGATCATCATACTGATATATTCAGGTGTGCCCCCACATTCTATGGGCGTCTTGAGAGCGATTGTCTCCTTTGCATACTCCGCATTCCATTCCCCAACCAGTTCAATCATGTTCTTATCCATGCAGTCAGTATTGCCGGATACAAAAAACGGGGCCAGCACCGAGATGATAATTGTTGCCACTGCTCCGGCTATGATAATCCCATTATTGCTCATACTGCCACCCCCTGCATTTATT
>DAOUWY010000019.1 GCA_030666885.1 Methanosarcinales archaeon | reverse complement strand
TTTACTGTTATTTACTTCAAAGGTTTCAATTGCCGTTGGGGTGGGTGTATATTCAACTACATTTATAATAGGTCTTGATGAGTGTGCATTTCCACTATAATGGCTGGATATATATTCTCCATAAGCATATGGAAACCTGAACTCCCCTGTTTTTTTGAGCTTCAATGTATAATTTATTGATAATTTGCCACCAGGTTTTACAACTCCGCTTGTATTTAATGCTCCATCTATCGATTGGGCAAAATCAGGTATTTCATCCTTCAATTCCAAATGTGCAGCATGATTGCCGGTATTTTCCGCAATCACCATCACTTTTATCAAATCACCAGGTGTTGCTAAATTATTATTAAGGGTCTTGGATATCTCAAAATAAGGACCATAAATCTTGGCTGTTGTCGAATCTATTATTTTCGAATATAGCCGTCCTTTATACTCTCTACTTATTATTGTTGTAGAGAGCTGAACCTCGCCTGGTCTTACCGGTCTCAGGTAATAATTAAATGTTTCAGATTGATGTGCCGGTAAGTCTGTAGTCCAGCTTAATGTGGAGTCGGGATCCATTACGAAATTCCTTGCTATTATGGTCTCATCGATAGTTACATCCCTGGCATCAGTTGTGGCTGAATTATAGACCGTGATCATTACATAGACCCTATCACCCATATTGAAATAACCCCCACTGGCGTTTACCATTTGGTGTATGGGCAGCTTTGTCACATTTATTGCAGGTTCAATAGTGATATTCCGTTCATCGGAAAAGTAATAAGGTTTATTGTCCAGATCATATCCCAGTACATCACTATGAACCTGAACTTCCATGTTCTCAGGGAGTGCAGGGATTTCTACATGTACCCATGTGGTTTTATCAGATTTCACCGATATATTCTCTAAAAAAACAGATAAGACAGAATCATTTTGCCGGTGAATAACAGAATCAAATGAAGACTTGTATTTATTATTATCGCCTTTATAAGGTTTCAGGTCGTCAGGTAAAGATACTTCCATTGATATGTTTGTAAACCGGATACCACCTGTATTTTCCAATATGAAACTGATATTTACAAGGCCGTATGCTGTCATATTATTTTTTATATCAAGGCCCAGGGCCGGAGATTTCATGGTATATACTGTTGTTTTTGCATAAGGTGTCTGGGTTTCTCCTATACACCCGCCTATGGTGTTAACAGTTACCTTTATCGTACTTATTTCAAGAGTTTCTCCTTCTGAAAGTATGGCTGTCTGGAGTTCTTCCTGATTTTTATAAATTGTCAGCATTACCCGCAGAGCCTTTTTGTCAAAAGACTCTGCCAGGACAATGTAATTACCGGTTGAATAACTATCACCCCATTCCAGCGTGATCTCTTCTTTTTGTGTCCAATCGGCATCAATAGTAACAGCGGATGTGGGATTTATTATCAGGTATGCCAGGATTAATACCAGGGATGATCTTCTCAGGACAGTGTTCATTTGTGTACCAGTTATTTATCTTTATAGAATAAAAATATTCATATGCCAGGAAAAAAAAGAATAATGGGAACTACTCAGGTGAAAATTGTGCATGGGCCAATCAAATACAAATCCGATGCAGCGTAACAATATATCTCATTCCCATTTCAATCCCGGGCATGCCGGTGAGTTAGACTTGTAAGGGATATCAGCAGGCTGACAAGGCTTAGTCCTGCCGCAACAATAAATACTGCAGTAAACCCGAACATACCGGAGAGGGTACCCCCAAGCAAAGGCCCTGCTATCATGGACAGGGCAATCACCGAATTAATATATCCAGCCGATGTAGCCTTATCCTTATTGCGCATGAGGAGCAGTTGAGTGGACCCCACAAACAGGAATGACCAGGATATAGCCACCAGGAACATACTGGGTATGATGTGGTAATAGATAGTGGCAGGAACCAGGCTGGCAAATGCCAGTATAGACAACAGGTATCCGGCTTTTACTACGAGTTCCATGTTCCAGCCGTCCAACCGCCGCATTATAAAGAACTGGACTACCGGATTTATAGTAAAGAGCAGTCCAATCCAGAACTTATCCGCACCCAGGCTGACCATGTACAGCGGGAATATGGTCCAGCATCCAACTGCACCTGTATGCCTGATGAAGAACGTAAGATAAATACTCCAGTTATTTTTAATTGTGGAAAATGAAAAGTAACTCACTTTTATCTTATCCAAATGTACCTCAGGCATACGGACCGCGATAAGAAAGGAAAATAACACCATCAATGAACTGACAAGGAATATCAGGTCAAAGTCTCCTATCAACCCTGCCCCGAAGAACCCGAAGGCCCAGCCCAGGGCACCAAAGGAGCTGAATTTCCCAATGCTGCGCTTCAGCCCGTAGATATGCATGATAAAGGCTGCCGGATACATGCCCACGCATATGCCCAGCAATCCACGCAGCAGTGCAAGGCTCAATGGATCATAGGCGAATATCTGCAGGTAATAAGCTACAGATGAGCATGCAAGTCCCAGAAGCAGTAATTTTTTAATGTTCCATGCATCTGCTGCTTTGCTAAAGATGTAGGATGAAAAGAACAAGCATGCACCGTATACACTCATGATAATGCCCACCTGGGTGTAGGTTGCACCCATCTCCTCAGCCAGGAGGGGGATGAACATAATGGACATCATTATGGATGCGTTTGTAAAAAACTGGATTGAGTTGAGCCTCATATCTGGGTGTAAATGGGGGGGATATATTTCAAGATATGCAGCAAAATGCATCTGTTGTCCTGCTTTGCAGTATCTGTTGTCCTGTATTACAGCATCGTTTGTCCTGTACTGCAATCAGTTGTCCAACTTTGCAGATATAATTGTGTGATTTTGCAAACCAAAAACCTATATACTATATTCTCGTATGTGGATTCCACTTATTCCATTGTGCGCCGATAGTGTAGTGGTTATCACCGTGGCTTGCCAAGCCATGAACTCGGGTTCGAATCCCGATCGGCGCATGTATGTTTTTTTTATGTTGTAATCATCTAAGGCAAACCTTATAGAATATTGAAACAGTAACACGGATTACATGTCTCGAATACTCATCAAGGACGGTTATGTAATTACTATGGATGGCCCGCCGATTGAGGGAGGGTATGTCCTTATAGAGGATAACAGGATAGCCTATGTGGGCCGTGAAGCGCAAAATGCGGACCATATTATAAATGCAAAGGGCTGTGCTGTTATGCCGGGGTTGGTAAATGCCCACACCCATGGTGCAATGACACTATTAAGGGGCTATGCGGATGATATGCCTCTGCAACAGTGGCTGGAAGAACATATCTGGCCGGTAGAGGCTCATCTTACAGATAATGATGTGTATACCGGAACAATGCTGGCATGCCTGGAAATGATACGCTCAGGTACCACAGCTTTTGCTGATATGTATTTCCACATGGACCAGGCGGCAAGGGCAGTGGAAGAATCAGGGATGCGTGCGTCCTTATCTTATGGTATGATAGAACTGTTCGATGAAGCTAAGGCCAGGACCGAATTACAGGAAGGGGGCAGGTTTGTGAGACAATGGAACAATGCCGCTGATGGTAGAATTACTACTATGTACGGCCCCCACGCACCCAATACCTGCAGCAGGGAGTTCCTGTCAAGGGTAAAGGAGCAGGCAGTTGAGGATAATGCCCGCATCCATATCCATATGCTGGAGACCGAGGCTGAACTTAACCAGATGAAGGAACAATATGGAATGTGTAGCGTGAACATGCTGGATGAGATCGGGTTCCTGGGGCCTGATGTGCTTGCTGCCCATTGTATATGGCTTTCTGCAGGAGATATGGATATCATGGCAGATAAGGGTGTCAATGCAGTACACTGCCCTGTAAGCAATATGAAGCTGGCATCAGGGATCGCACCTGTACCTGAACTGTTAAGCAGGGGCGTGAATGTTGCACTGGGTACGGACGGATGTGCCTCTAATAACAGCCTGGACATGTTTGGCGAGATGAAGACTGCAGCCCTGCTGCATAAGGTAAATGCAATGGACCCAACTGCCATGCCGGCAGGAGAGGTATTGAAAATGGGGACGTCCAATGGTGCAAAGGCACTGGGCATTCCCGCCGGGATATTAAGGCAGGGTATGGCAGCAGATATTATAATCGTAGATATGCACACACCTGGCTTAACTCCGGTTCATGAACCGGTATCGCAGCTTATATATGCAGTCAGGGGTCCGGATGTTAAGACCACCATCGTAAACGGACAGGTATTGATGGAAGATGGTATAGTCCTGTCAATAGACCAGGAAAAGGTAATAGAGCAAGCTTCCGGTGCGGCAAGGAGACTAGCTGATAAAGCTAAAGTTGAGTGATATTTTAAAATTAAATGATATTTCTATTTACGGAGCTAATTGAATGACAGACGATATGATCGAATCAGGTAACATGAAGATAGAATGGGCAAGGAACCATATGCCGGTTTTGGCTCATGTCAGTGAAGAATTCAGAACTGCACAGCTTCTTGCCGGCCACACTGTGGGAATGGCACTGCACGTTGAGGCAAAGACTGCGGTGCTGGTGGAAACCCTGGCAGCCGGGGGTGCACAGGTGGCAATTTGCGGCTGTAATCCCTTGAGTACACAGGATGATGTGGCACGGGCCCTGGATACCAGGAAGAATATCAGGTGCTATGCCACCCATGCCTGTTCAAATGATGAATATTATACTGCCATTGATGCGGTGCTTGACCACAAGCCTGATATTACCATAGATGATGGCGGGGACTTGATTTTTAAGCTTCACACACAAAGACAGGATATGATGCCGGATATCCTTGGTGCATGTGAAGAGACCACTACCGGTGTGCACAGGCTTAAGTCCATGGAACGGGACGGGGCACTGAAAATACCAGTGATAGCCGTGAATGATGCCCTGACCAAGTTCCTGTTCGATAACCGCTATGGGACTGGCCAGTCGAGCTGGGATGGTATTATCCGTACCACCAATCTCCTGGTCGCCGGTAAGAACGTGGTCATAGCAGGATATGGCTGGTGTGGTCGGGGAACAGCAATGCGGGCAGTGGGTCTTGGAGCTAATGTCATTGTGACCGAGATCGATCCGATACGTGCACTTGAGGCCAGGATGGATGGTTACAGGGTAATGCCGATGATCGAAGCAGCAGCAATCGGCGAGATATTTGCTACCACTACCGGTAATGTGGATATACTTACCAGGGAACATTTTGAGGTGATGAGAGACGGGGCAATACTTGCTAATGCAGGTCATTTTAATGTGGAGATCAACCTCGATGAGTTAAAGGACATGGCAACATCTACAAAAAAAGCACGTAACAATATCATGGAATACAACATTGACGGGCGTCGCATCAATGTACTGGCAGACGGTAGGCTGGTTAATCTTGCAGCCGGGGACGGGCACCCTGCCGAGGTCATGGATATGAGCTTTGCCAACCAGGCCCTGTGCGTGGAACATATAGCTACCCACAAGCTTACGCCCGGGGTTCATCCTGTGCCACAGCATATTGATATGAAGGTGGCAGGTTTGAAACTTGAGGCTCTGGGGATAAGTATTGACAAGATAAAACCCCATCAATTCGAATATATGGAAGGGTGGGAAACAGGCACATAACCGAACCATTAACCTGGCAGATGTCATGTGGTATTTTTCAATTCCATATAAATGACATCTGCTATTAGATATGTTTTATTTTTAAAAATCAATCAATTAAATTTATGATGTCCTGTGCCCTTAACCAGTTCACTGCATATAAATTTAGAAACATTTATATGGGGTTTTGGTAATCAATTATAAACTAGTCAAAATGCTAGTTTTAGGATATGACTGTTAGTGTAATTAAGTTATTTTTTATGAATAATTTAATTTCATCAGTAATCATTATAAAAAGTATAGGAGGATGAATAATAGGATGACTGATCCAATAATTATCGATATGGGAATTGTTGCTTTGACAGGAGCTCTTGCTACCATTGGTGGTGCGGCCGAGGATCTGGAATCAGATGTCGGTTCACAGAGTAATCCGAACTCCCAGGTGCAGTTAGCTGCTCAAATGGACTTTCCCCATCGAATATTTAATAAAGCTATCTCAGGCGAGCCCCCGGCATATGGCCTGTGGTGTGCATCATCTGCTGTAGTAGCCGCTGTATTACTTGAAAGTATGTCAGTTTTTTTTGCTCTTGCAATCGGCTCCTTAGTTGGTGCAATACTACTTGGTATGTTCTCGGTAACAGCTCATATGGGACGTACAGCCAGTCAGAGCCGGTTTAAACAACCGCTCTATATGGACATGGTAATAGGACATGTTCCTGCTATCATGGCACATGGATATGTCGCAGTATTCTGCATAATATCTTTTTCATATATTATGAACACTATTATGGGACACCCCTTCCCATTGCCGCTTTTGGCATTATTCTGGGGTGTGACTGCAGGTGCTATAGGCTCATCAACAGGTGATGTTCATTACGGCGCTGAGCGGGAATTCCAGAACCAGCCATTTGGCTGTGGTTTGAATGCATCTTTTTCAGGGAACATTGTTCGAAAAGGAGAAGTAGGTCTGCGTAATGGTATGGATAATGTATGGGCATGTGCCAAGTTCGGAGGACCTGTTACAGGACTCGCACTTGGTCTTACGGTATTTCTCGATAACTGGAGATCGACAATATTCACAGGCGATAATGCCGAGTGGTTTGCGATCATTGCAGGATTAATAATCGTTGTGGTATTAATACTCTTAAACAGGATTGTTGAACTAAACGGAAGAAAAGCATACGGTCCATACAAGGACGAAGAAGAAGGAGGCGCAACGGCATGACTGATTTTATAAGCCTTTTTGATCCGATATCAATCGTACTTATTACGATCGGAGGCATATTAATAGGAATGGGTGTTCATTTCATACCTGTGGGCGGCGCTCCGGCAGCTATGGCCCAGGCAACAGGTGTAGGAACAGGTACGGTGCAGTTAGCTGCAGGTGCCGGTCTGACTGGTCTTATCAGTGCCGGATTCATGTATCATATGCTGGGTAATGACGGACTTACAAACATTGAACTTATTCAGGTAATGGTTTCCGGTGCCGTTGGTGCTATGATCATGATCGCAGTTACTATGTTCATAGGTCAGTTAGTATATGTCTACTGCGTAGGCGTTCCACCTGTATCTGCAAAGGTTGATAAGGACCCTATAACAGGGGATATCCAGGATATCTACGTATCAAAAGGTACGGAAGGTCATGGAATTCCTACAGTGAGCTTTGTGAGCGGAGTCATAGGCGGACTACTTGGTGGAACGGGCGGATCGCTCATCTATGCCATATTGATGAATGCAGGATATCCTGAATCAATTCGTAGTATTGCAGGTCCTAGCCCTGAGATCGTTGCTCTTGCTGGTATATTTTCTGCAGGTGTATTCTATGTGAATGCAGTGGTAGCCTCATATAACATCGGTGGTACTATCGAAGGGTTCCACGACCCTAAATTTAAAAGAGTACCTAAAGCTATAATATGTTGTTTGATCGCTTCACTATTGTGTGCTGCGATAGCTGTTCCAATCATGGGAGGTCTTATATAATGTCAGCAGTAGAAGGAGGACCGGCAGGCGGAGGTATCTCTGCAACTAATGTAGCTATTTTAGGAATAGTAGGCGGACTGGTCGGAATATATCTTGCCAGTATATTGAACGATATAACTGCTACTACATATTTCTCGTTCTTTGGCGGGATAGGTGCAATATTAGCAGGAGTATGGGGGGCTGATGCAGTACGCAGAGTATGCAGTTATGGTCTTGGTACAGGTGTACCGTCCATTGGCATGGTTGCTCTGGGTATGGGTATTGTAGCTGCCATATTCGGATTAGCACTTTGTTATGTAATCAATATACCAGTAGTATTAGGACCTATAATTGCATTTATTGTAGCAGCTATTATTGGCCTGATCATGGGTACTATGGCAAACAAGATATTGAATATGAACATACCGATCATGGAAAGATGCATGGTTGAAATTGCAGGTGCAGGCTGTCTTGTGATGATAGCTCTATGCGTAACCATTTCAGGAACCTTAGTTTTCGAGAGTCATGTCGCAACTGATATTACTATCCTTACAAGTGTTGTCCAGACCGGTTTTATCGCACTGATCTTTATTGGCGGTGCAATGATAATACTGCATCCTTTCAATGCCTGTCTTGGTCCTGATGAATCACAGGACAGGACGCTATATGTCGGTGTTGAAAAAGGAGGAATAATTATGGCACTCTCGGGAGTTGCTTCACTTATGGTGTTAGGTGTAATTCCGGCGGCGTTGACCATTGTAATTGGTCTTCTCATATGGATTGTTTACTTTACGAAGTTTATTAATCTAACGAAAAGAGATGCTCATAAGGTCATTGGAACAGGTCTGCTTCCGACAGAGGAGGAATTGCAATGAGTCATATAAGAGTTGCACCTGAGATTCACCTGGTCTTAGAACCAATGTCAGGTATCATGGCAGAAGAACGCGATGATGTACTGGAATATTCTCTTGATGAGATCAATACACTGGTGGATGAATTAGGTGCAATAGCAGATGATATGATGAATTCCCTGGGACCTGATGAAGAATTCCTAACCAGCTTCCCTGGTCGTAAGAACGCTGCCAGGACAGCAGGTGTATGGACAAATATTTTCTACGGTTTTATCGGAGGATGTATCCTTATGTTCATGGTAACAATAATGATGGCGTTACAAGGAGGGATCTGAAATGGCTGATAAAAAAGAACCGGCTGAAGGATGGCCTGTCCTAAAAGGTGAATATGAAATTGGCGACCCTAATAGTCCGGTTGCTGTGACTACCCTGGGATCACATCTATCAGGTGGACCCCATCTTGCAGCAGGAGCATCTATTACAGGACCATGTAAGACAGAGAATATTGGGATCGAGAAGCTTGTTGCCAATATCATTTCAAATCCTAATATCAGGTTTTTACTTGTTACCGGTTCCGAGGTCAAAGGTCACCTTACCGGTGATGCTATAATGAAAATACATGCCAACGGAACTGAAGAGAACAGGATCGTTGGTGCTGTAGGAGCTATTCCTTATATAGAGAACCTGAGTGAGGAAAATATTGCCAGGTTCCAGGAACAGGTAGAAGCTGTCGATATGGTAGGTACGGAAGATGACGCCCAGATCACTTCCAAGATCAAGGAACTGGCAGGTAAAGACCCTGGTGCTCTGGATGTAGAGCCAATGGTTGTTGTGCTATCCGAAGAAGGAGAAGAGGGAGAAGAATTCGAGGGTGTTAGACCAATGGCTGCCGAGGTTGCCATGATACAGGCAAGGACACGACTGATCCAGACCCAGATCGCTGATATGGGTAATCTGAATAAGTTCGCATCCGGTGTGTATTCAGGCAAGATCGAAGGTGCCATGATCGGAATAGTACTATCTCTTGGATTATTGGGACTGCTGATCCTCGGAGGAGGTGTATAGATATGGCTGATAAAGAAAAGGTTGAAGAAACTACGGAAGCAGTAGCTGAAGAAAAGGTTGAAGAAACCACAGAAGCAGCAACTGAAGAAAAAGTTGAAGAAACCACGGAAGAAGAGGTGCATGTAGATGATTATGTATATGACCAGGGTGTACCTATGGTGGTCAATCCGCCGGCGATAGCTATATTCGAAAAACTTCTTGAAGATATGAAATACAGAGGCCAGCTTATTGCCAGAAACCAGAAACTGGATTCTGGAGTATCCGTAAGTGGCTTTAAGGGTGTTATACTCGGATTTCTATTTGCGGTCATTATGATAGGACTGCCTATTGTTCTTGCAGGAGGGATCTAATATGACTGAAAAAGTTCCGGAAGTTATTGTAGACCCGTCTGACTACCAGGAAGTTCTTAAGAAACTGGATCTTGTTGAGGGGAAAGTTGAATTCACTCACAGTGAGATGCAGCAAAAGATCGGAACGAAGATGGGCAGGGATATTGGTATACTATATGGCCTTTGTATCGGACTAATGATCGTCGTGATATATCTGCTATTAGCTATCAACATGAATGAAACAGATTTATTAATAATAATGAAGAGTATTTTTCAACTTTGAGGTGATAATAGATGTTTAGATATGATAAAGAACAGCAGGTCTTTGAGTTTGGCGGTGTCAAAATGGGCGGACAGCCCGGACAGTATCCGACTGTTCTCATCAGTACCATGTTCTATGGCAAGCATAAGATCGTAAGTGATGAAGATAAGGGTATCTTTGATAAGAATGCAGCAGATAACCTATGGCATACGCAGCAGGAAATGGGAGACCAGACAGGTGTTCCCTATATCAACCAGATCGTAGGTGAGACTCCAGAAGCTATTGTAAAGTTCATTGACTGGTTCATAGAGATCGATGATAAAACTGCATTTTTAATAGATTCATCAGCAGGTGATGTGAGAGCAGCAGCAGCTAAGTATTGTACTGAGATTGGTGTTGCAGATAGAGCTATACATAACTCTATCAATGCCAGTGTTGAGGAAGAAGAGATCGCGGCTGTGACAGAAAGCGATCTGGATGCTGCTATTGTACTGGCATTCAATGCTACTGACCCAACAGTAAAAGGTAAGATGGATATCCTTGAAATTGGCGGTTCAGGCCAGGCTAAAGGTATGCTGGAAATAGCAAAGGAATGCGGTATCACGCGTCCGATCATTGATGTGGCTGCTATGCCACCTGGTTCGGGTGCCGGTGCTACCGTACGATCTGTTATGGCAGTGAAAGGACATCTTGGTCTGCCTACTGGCGGCGGTTTCCACAACATGGCATCTGCATGGGACTGGCTTAAAAAATTCAAGAAAGAACATAAGGAAGCCTATATGCCCACAGATATCGGAACAAACCTGGTTAACCAGGTCCTGGGTGCGGATTGTCTGTTATACGGTCCTATTGAGAATGTCAATGCAGTGTTCCCGGCTGTCGCATTAGTAGACATAATGCTGGCTGAGACTGCAAAAGATCTTGGCATGGAAATAATGGATCCGAACCATCCGATCAATAAACTGGTGTGAAAACATCAGTTTGTTTTTTCTTTTTGTGTATAATCTATAAGATTGTGTACTCAAGTAACTGCGAGCGTAAGTGAACAGTTTCTTGTTTTTATTTTTTTACTTCTGCTGCTTTTTTAACGTATAGGAAAGTATATACTTTCCTGCAGGCTATAGAAAATGCGAAAGAAGTGAGCATTTTCTTAACATCAACTTTCCAGGTCACAGGAAGTTTTTATTTATGTTCCGAACTATCTACAATTGGTATCCACTTCAAATTTAAGGGTAATTTAAAAATTATCAGACAGGATCAACAGGATCGATAGGATATATCGCAACGTCAACATCCTGTAAATCCTGTCAAAATACAATGCTTTTTGAAGTGGATACTACAATTATATTCAATTGACAGCTATGAAAGGTTCGTTACTCCCCTAATACGTGGTTATAAAATGACAAGTGCAATGGAAATATATCAATTACTGCCAAAAACCAACTGCAAGAAATGTGATGAATCCACATGTATGGCATTTGCCGTAGCATTACTTTCACGCACCAAACAGTGCACCGAATGCCCGCCGCTAATGGAAGAGGAAAAATACATCGACTCAAGGCAGAAACTGGAAACTATATTAAAGCCATTGGAAGGTGCAGAGGAGACCGGGCTCATTATACATGAAGAACTCTGCTCAGGCTGCGGTAACTGTGTAGTCGCCTGCCCTGTAAATGTTGCCAATGACCCATACGGTTCCGGCAAGGGTTTTGGACCGACAAATGGAAAGGTCATTTTCAGGGTAGAAAACGGAAAAGTAAAAGCTGCTAATATAGAGGAATGCAGGCGTTTTGGTAAGGACAGGATACTATGCAGGGCATGCATAGACCCGTGCCCGACCGAGGCTATTGAGTTCGTATGAGGGATGAAAATGACTGAACCGATCACATGGACCTGCACCGGCTGTGCCCTGCTTTGTGAAGACATCCAGGTATTTATCAAAGATAACAGGGTAGAGAAGGTGGAACATGCCTGCCTTAAGGGCAAAGCCAGGGTTTACAGGTGTAAACATACTGCCATATCTACAGTTGATCAGGATGAAGTTGATGTAAACACTGCTATTAGCCAGGCGGCTAAGATACTTGAAAAAGCAAAAAATCCATTGCTCTACGGCTGGAGCAATTCCACTTCTGAGGCCCAGGTTGCAGGTATTGAACTGGCACAGACCCTGGGTGCCTGCATAGATTCCACTTCATCCTTTTGCCAGGGTATCACTATTAACGAGATAATGAACGGCAGCGTCCCTTCCTGCACCCTGGAAGATGTAAGGGAAAAAGCAGATGTTGTAATCTACTGGGGTGCTGACCCTATGAGTTCCCACCCCCGCCACCTTTCCAAATATTCATATTTTCCCAGAGGTGAGTTGAGGCAGAGGGGATATGAAGAGGACAGGACAGCCATCTGCATTGATATTACCGAGTCCAGGACCGCAAAGATATGTAAAGGTATGTTCTTCAGCATTCCGCCTGGTGGTGATGCCGAGTTTATGAGGGCATTGATGGATGGGTTGGCCGGTCGTGTGCCCAAGTTATCCTATGATTTTGATGTAAAACGCATCCTGGAACTGGCTGCTGTATTAAAAAAAGCAGAATTCGGGGTAATTTTTGTGGGATTGGGGCTTGTATATTCTATTAAAGAAGAATTTGACCTCATTTCAGAATTTATGAGCACATTGAACAAGTTCTCAAACTTCTTCCTTATCCCAATGGCAGGTCATTTTAATATGCGGGGTTTTAATCACAATCTGCATGAAAAAACAGGATTTATTCACAGGGTCGCTTTCACAAAAAATGGTCCGGTACCTGGCGTTGAATATTCCGTAGTGGAGCAATTAAAGCACGGTGCCGATGCAGTAATGGTTGTGGGTTCCGACCCCCTGGCAAGCTTGCCCTTATCTATTACCAGGAGGTTGAAGGATATTCCGTTAATCCTGGTGGACCCCTGTTCCAACCTTACCTCCAGGGTAGCGGATGTGACCATTCCATGTGGGGCATCCGGGATAGAAGTGGGTGGAACTGCCGTCAGGTTGGACGGCAGGAAAATGGATATTTCCCCCCTTATCCGGGGAAATGGATTGTCTGATGAAATGGTAGTCAGACGTATTATGGAAGAGGTGAGCTGATGGCGCTGGATGTTGGTAAGTTCATAAAGGCCCCGGAATACGATATCAAGATTATTTCCCGCAGGGACGTGTTCCAGGCCAGTGTATGTGAAGAGGACCGTTTTGGTGATGATTGCCTGGAGCTTTCGGCCTTGATAGTGCTGGACGCTGCCGAAATGAAGCATATGGGTATCCTGGACGGGGCAAACGTCAGGCTCGCATCAAAATGGGGCAGTGTGGTGGTCAGGGCCAGGGCATCACCCAGGGAAGAACAAAAAGGTCTGGGGTTTATGGTCAATGGGCCGTGGGTAAATGCATTGGTTTCAGATGAAACGCCCGATGGGATACCTACATTTAAGTATATTGAGGCAAAGATTACAATATCGAAAGACGGAATAACCGGTATTCAGGAGCTTCTTTTATTATGAAACGCAATATTTAAATTGATTCAAAAGTCAAATAAAGAACTCTGGTTATTCTCTTCTTTGTTACTGGGTTTCACAGGTTCATCGGATACTGTATCTATGATAACTTCATTTTTTTTTTCTATTTTTTCTTCAGTGTGGGAAAATCCTCCAAACAACTCAATATCATGCTCGATTTCATCCTTGATCAATTGCTGTGCCTCATCGTATATCTTGCCCACTTTCTTTGTAGTGGGTTTTGTATCCATCAGGAATGCAATCTCATCCGGATTGAGTTTCAGTTCAGCAGTCAGTCCTACCGAATGAACCTTGCTTTTCATTAAATGCTTAAAGAACCATATCAGGTCAGTCCGGGCATAGGCACCTGATACATGACATATTCCCCCAATCTTCCCTGCAAGCGAATCCCTTATATTACGCTTTGCCCTGGTCTGCCCCAGTTTTTTCCAGAACTGGGGGGCCTGGTATTTGTTATAGCCCGAGTGGCTGTGGGTCCGAACAGCTGATACACCTCCTGTCATTAACAGGCTGGCATAACGCCATAAACTGTATTTCTGCCGGCGGCGCACCCTGCCCAGAAACAAGTCGGCCCTGGCAAGCTGGAAATAACCGGCAGCCATGTCATGCGCATCCTTGTATCCGATGGGAAGGTTCTCGTCGATCCAGTTTATAAGGTTATCAGGGCTTTCATCCACCTGCCATGCAGCCTGCTGGGCAGATTTCATATCTGCGGCTTTGAATACATGATCCATTAACTTGAACACTGTTTCCTTTGCATCCCTGGGTGCTGTGATAATATCATGTACTTCCAGTTCTTGCTTACCTATTGACATGGCCTGCAGGTCATTGATAGCACTGCGCAGGTCACCGTTGGCATTGTCAGCAACAGTATCTATGACACCGACGCCCACCATTATGCCTTCCTTTTTACATATTGCTTTTAGTGCAGACACAACGGCAGTACTGTTTATTGTCCTGAACTGGACTGGTTTGCAGGCCAGTCGCAGTGCCGGGTCCATTTGGTAAAATTCATTTGCGATTAGTATAACGGGCTGGGATGTGCCTTTGACCACATTGATAATGGCCCTGGCACCACCGCGGTCATAGTTGCCGTGCAGGTTGTCTGCCTCGTCCAGTATAATGAGCCTCCGTCCTGATGTGCCGTCAAAGGTCCCCATCCGGCTGGCAGAACCTGCGACCTTCTGGATAATGCCTGCAGTCCTCTGGTCGCTGGCGTTTAGTTCTATTACGTCCCATCCCATCTGGTAGGCCAGGGCATAAGCGGCTGAGGTCTTCCCAACTCCGGGCTTGCCGTAGAATATCAGTGCCTTGTCCTTTGGAACTCCTGTTTCCCATTTGTCGGCCCAACTGACCAGGTCATTGATAATGGTACGGTGGCCTGCTACTTCGACAAGGTTTTTCGGGCGGTACTTTTCTGCCCATTCCATGGGCTCTTCCGTCATCAGTACTATGTACTCAGAATTAGTGATAAATTATTCCTTTTGCCTTGTGGGGATATAGGGGGTCAGGGCTTAACTTGTCAGTATTGCCCGATGTAAGTAGATAGCTGCTGGTCTTGTGCATACAAGTTGTTCCTATATTATTCCCACCAAAGGACACGTTAATTATATTAATAATGTCATGCTAGTCTAATTAATCTAACATCCGCCAAATTAATTGGACT
>DAOUWY010000247.1 GCA_030666885.1 Methanosarcinales archaeon | reverse complement strand
CATATCCACCCTGTTAACCGGAAGACACATTACAACCCGGATGTTCCCGTTCAGTTTCAATGAATTCCTGGATTACCATGGGATAAAGTTCCAGTTAAAAACCCTGCAATATTCGAAAAAAAAGACATCAATTAAAAAGAAATTCAACGAATACCTGGAAAATGGCGGGTTTCCTGAAGTAATATATTATCCGGAATCAGGACAAAGGGAATTACTCCAGTCATACTTTGACGATATCATTTACCGGGACATCATCTCCCGTTTCAACATACGCAATCCCCAGGTCTTCAAGCAGTTGAGCCTGTTCTGCATCTCAAACATTTCAAGACCCCATTCATTCAATTCACTAAAAAGATTGTTCGCAAATTATTCCCCCCTCAGTACGGATGCCATAATAAATTACCTGTCATATCTGGAAGATGCATTCTTGCTGTTCACCATGCCGCATTATGATCATTCAATTAAAAAACAGATAAACAAACCGAAAAAATTATACTGTATAGATACCGGCATGGTCAATTCCGTATCATTTAGTTTTTCAGATAACATGGGGTATTTGTATGAAAATCTGGTATTCCTGCAGCTCAATCGGACTAAGCGTGAAACGTATTACTGGCAAAGTGCAAAAAGCCACGAAGTGGATTTTGTAATAAAGGAGGGTCTTAAAGCCAGTCACCTGATACAGGTATCTTTTGATATTTCAGATACAATGACAAAATCCCGTGAGGTCAATGGTCTGGTTGAAGGTCTGGACTATTTTGACCTTCCGGAAGGTACGATCATAACTTCAGACTTGTTCCATAAGGAAACTGTTGATGGAAAATTAATACGGTATGTGCCGCTATGGTACTGGTTGCTTGAAAATGAAATCCACCATTGATGACGTTCACGGCCCACGTCTGGCGAGTGTTCAACGCACCTGTCCTGTATTATAAGCCTGTTGCAGTCTTTCCCGTTGCATTCCTCATATATCACGGCCCCCTCATCTCACAGGTCCAGGTGCGGGTTCAGGTCGCATCCGGTACATGGCAGGCACATGGTACGGGATACATCGGCCCGCAGATCGTGCTCATCCAGTATCCGGCGCAGTATCCGTGTAAGTTTTAAGAGCCTCTTAGCAGTAGGGCGCTCAATATCTACCTCACCCACACGCAGCGGATGCATACTTGCTGCCCTTAGTATGGGCACCACACCCATTAAAGCCAGCTCCTCAAGTCCCGCCTCCACTGTTTCGTCAGATTCTCCCAGGCCGATAATAAAGTTGGAAAACACAAAATTCCTGCCGAACAATCCGACTGCCTCTTCCAGTTTTCCAATAATGAAATCGTGGTCCATACCCAGGCATACACGTTTGAATATTTCGCGGTCCATGGTCTCCACATTGTACTTTATTTCTACTGCTCCTGCTTCCTTTAATTTCCTGTTGGAATCGGCTGTAGGGTAGACAGACACCCCGATGGGTAGATTGTATTTCCCGAGTGCTTTCACAGCCTCTACTGCCCTTTCCACTTCCTCTTCAGCAGACCCTGCCACGCCCGATGTAATAGAAATCGCCTTCAAGTTACCCGTGCCGTACGCCTCCTCCACCATACGAACGATCTCGCCTGTGCTCTTGATCTTACCTGAGAGTTTGGGGACCGGACAGTACTTGCAATCAAAAATACACTGCTCGCTGATAGTGATATAGGCCTGTTGCGGGCAGTGTATCAGTTCCGCTTCAATATGCCCCCTGACCAAAACTTTTGGTCCATTGAATATCACGATATCGCCGTTATCGGCTACAGCTTTCAACCTGGACCCTTCATCAACTGCCAGCCTGACCCGGTGAGCGTTCCACCTGAAGAAAAATGCAGTTCCACCTGCTCCGGGTCCTGCCGTTGGTACGGTAATCTCACCAAGTAATGACCTGTCGATATCAACAGTACCAACGGCTATAAGCTCGGCTTTAATTTCTGCATCACTCATGGCTATTCCATTCCTTGTCAATTACTGCTATGATCTAATTACATTATACAGGTATAGTTGCTGACCGTTTATAGGTATAGTTGTTGATCGGTTCGTCAAATGACGATGTGGTATTCGTTAGGTTTATATTATTTGCAGGTAAATTGGTACACTGCATGCAAGGGGATAATACCGATAGTGATATTAAGAACCGCCTTGCTGAAAAAATGGCTGGCGAAATAACACTCTCTAACAAGCCCGGAGAGGTTATGAAAAAATGGAGGCTGAATTTTGATGTGGCCCAGTCTGACCTATCTACATTCCTGGATGTTTCACCATCAGTTATTAGTGATTACGAGAGCGGACGGAGGAAATCGCCGGGCACTGTCATTGTGAGCAAGATCGTGAACGCACTGCTTGATATCGACGAACAGCGCGGCAGTAAGAAGATCCGTGCGTATGAGAACATGATATCTGAAAGTTATGATAAAAAAATCGTGTTCGACATCCATGAATACACTTCACCCATGCCCATGACCGAACTTGCAAACCTCATTGAAGCTGAAATAATACACGAGCAGAGCTCAGAATACGATAAGCAGCTATACGGTTATACGGTGGTGGACAGCCTCAAGGCAATCCTTGAATTGCCCTCCTATGAGTTCCAGAGACTTTACGGATGGAGCACAGAGAGGGCCATGATCTTCACCAGGGTATCAACGGGCAGGTCCCCGCTGGTTGCCATCAGGGTTACCAGTCTCAAGCCCGGTGCCATTGTCCTTCACGGGATTAAAGGAAAAGACGTTGATCCCATTGCCAGGAAGATCGCAGAGGTCGAGAACATTCACTTAATGTCCACGATGATGCCTGTGGAATCAATGATCGGGATACTTCAATCACGTTAACGGCAACCACAACAGATTTACCATATTGGTCATTATTCTTCGAAATATAATATTATTACCATAATCCAGGTGAACCATATGAAAGTAGGAATTATGTCATACGGCGTATATATCCCCAGATACCGCATAAAATTAGAAGATATTGCTGCGGTCTGGGGAGCAGATGCCGCATCAATCAAGAAAGGGCTGAAAGTTAATGAAAAATCAGTACCCGGACTTGACGAGGACGCCATTACCATTGCCGTGGAAGCAGCACGCAGTGCTGTAAGAAGAGGTAATATTGACACTTCCGGGATCGGTGCAATTTATACAGGGTCCGAGAGCCATCCGTATGCTGTTAAACCCACAAGTACCATAGTGGCAGCGGCCATCGGTGCCGAACCGGTTCTTACAGCAGCAGATTATGAATTTGCCTGCAAGGCAGGTACTGCCGCAGTCCAGACCTGCATGGGCCTGGTAGGGGCAGGCACGATCGATGTTGGCGTGGCCATAGTTGCGGATGTGCCCCAGGGCGCACCCGGAGATGCACTGGAATATACGGCCGCCGCCGGAGGTGCCGCATATGTGATTGGCTTCTCTCGGCTTGTAGCAATT
>DAOUWY010000206.1 GCA_030666885.1 Methanosarcinales archaeon | reverse complement strand
CATACGTGGACTGGTTCCATATATTGCCCCATCAGTGGACAGATACATAGACTGTTTTTCCAGATCATACAAAAAAGATTATAGTCCTTACTGCTTATTAATCCAAATATATGAATGAAGAAAAGATCAATATACTCACAATGCCGGGCCTGAGCGTGGACATGGAGACAGCCGGGGGTATGCGGCTTACGGCATCCGGGGCATTGGGTGCTGCCTGCAGGCCAGCCCTTAAACGCATCAATGAGCGGCTGCGGGAGGAAAAACCAGTGCGGGTGGATGGGGATACGGTTATTGCCTCCACATGGCTGCCCCCCATACCGGGTAAGGTGTTCAACAGGCTGATACGGGCAGAAGTAAGCTGTGCCATGGGTAAATACGTACCAGAAACAGTGTCTATTGAAATAACCAGGGAGTGCAAATGCAACTGTGAGCACTGTACTGTCAGTGAAGGCGAAGGCGAGATGACAACCGATCAGATCAAGACAATGATCGACCAGGCCCTGGACATGGGCGCATTCATCATCACATTTACAGAAGGCGATCCACTGTTGCGGGACGATATCATTGAACTGGTGGAATATGTGGACAAGGATAAGGCAATCGTCAACATTTTCACTCCCGGCACAGAGATGACGCCTGAAACAGCCACCCGGCTTAAGGATGCAGGACTTCATAACCTGCTCATAAGTATTTACAGCACTGATCCTGCCAAACACAACCAGACACGGCGGCTGGAAGGCGCATATAATTGGGCAGTAGATGCCATCAGGATGGGACTGGATGCGGGACTGCTGGTCACAATGAACACCCACGCCTCGCCGGAGCGCATGCATGAACTGCCCGGTATCTATGAACTGGCAGGTGAACTGGGTGTACATGAGTTCAGTATATGGGAAAGTGTTGCCAAACGTTATGGCGACCCTGTAATTTCAGAAGAGGACAGACAGGTGTTACTGGATATGCACCATACACTTAACCAGCCGGGTCCGGGCCCAAGGATATTTACCAGCTCTATGTTTGAAAGTGAGATGCTGGGCTGCATGGCAGGTAGGCGCTGGGCCCATATATGCGTGGACGGAGGAGTAAAGGCATGTCCATATATGCCTTTTGAGTTCGGGAATGCGCTGGAAGAGAACGGACTACCAGCTGCATGGAAAATAATCAGGTCGCTGGAGGATTTCAAGGAGCGCAGGAACCTGTGCATGATGCAGGACCCCAAATTCCTTGTCAACCTGGATGCTATTCCCGAAGATTCGAAATCAAAATACAGCTACATGGGTATATTGAAATAATCCGGTTGTGAAGCCAGCAACATATTCCTATTCAGGAGGAGTAGGTGCCACCTTGCGTTTATGGATATTATTTTCTATACGCCCCATCAGGCCATTTATTACCGATTCTTTAATCCCGTAGCGGTTGATCAAATATTCCATCGTTTCGTTCATGTCCAGCAAGGTCGAGAACACGGTATCGATCTCTTCATATGACATACCCAGTTCTTCCTCATCGGTCTGTCCTGGCCACAGTCCGGCTGTTGGCGTTTTATCGATAATATGCTGCGGTACTTCCAGGTATGCTGCCAGTGCCCTTACCTGTGTCTTGTAAAGGTTGCCCAGAGGTTCAATATCAACTCCGCCGTCACCGTATTTGGTAAAATAGCCCAGCAGGAGTTCGGTCCTGTTACCCGTACCCACCACTATCCTGTTCATGATGTTAGCATAATAATACAGGGCACACATCCGGATCCTGGCCTTCAGGTTTCCGGTAGATGCCAGGTCAGACTCTACCAGTTCCGGTATGGCAATGAAGAATGTATTTAATACATCTGCAATCTCTACCACTGAAAACTCAATATTTAATATACCTGCAATCTCTGTTGCATCAAGTACATCTTCGGCAGGTGTCAGGTTCCTCTCAGGTATGATCAGGCCCAGTACATTTTCCCTGCCCAGTGCTTTTACTGCCAGGTATGCAGTAACAGTAGAATCAATACCTGAGCTTAGTCCCACTATGCATCCTTTAGTACCTGACTTTTTCACATATGACCTGATAAAATTAGTAATTCTCTTTGTGGTCTCTTCAGGATCAATATTTAACCGGGATGCCATAAAATTAAATAAATAGCAATCAACATAATACTTACTGTTTTTTTCGAACCCCCGCACTCAACGATCATGTCGATCGCGGACAGAACCTCTCAAGGCCAAGTAAGCAGGCAACCCCTGCTATACTGATACCATAGAAAACTGATTTCTCCCCCGCAATATCAAGTATCGGTTCAATGGTCCCGTTAACGACCGTTGTTCTATGTACTCACATATGTCAACGGCGGTGTAAAAATCCCCACTCCCCAATCTTGGTAAAAACACAAAGGTTTGTGGAATATGCTAAAAATGGAGGAATGATTATCCCCATACAACATCTCACCTATACCTGACCGCCGCCCAGGCATCCACTCTCCTGATCTCCCTTGATGCACATCGGCTATCCAGACATAAGTTCCACATCCCCTGCGAGCAAGGTGGCATTGCCATCTACAGGGTTGTACTTGTCCGACAACTGTTTGAGCGGTTTGAACAGGATTATGGCGCGTTCATAAGCGGGATTTTAATTACATCTTGAACAGGGAGGAAGCATTTTGCCACCCTGAATCGCTGGATGGGGATTGTCACCAAGTTCAGGACCATTGAGGGCGAGGCCATGGGTATAGAACACGACGGGGGCGGGCAGCAGCATCAAAGCTATACTATAATTTATCTCTCTTACCGGAATAAAAATCCAAGGGCTGTTGAACCAAATAATCAATAAACACATTCACATATATTTATAAAGATGTTTGATTAATATAACATCCAGAAATGTTTAACGGGAGATTACAATGCTTGATCTTAAGTTAAGAGATGAATTCCTTGGGGCACATATGCCCGGTACAGCAATTTCATTGCGCACTTCCGACAATCAAGGTGCTGCTCAAATAAATTTAGATTACATTTTGTCTATTACTTATCCTACAGCAGATATTCAAACTGCACTTAAAGCCATAGGCGCAAACCGAAGTGGATGTCCCACCGTATTAATGGAGTAGTGCATGTGGTCCCCATCAGCGATAGGTTCAATTATTTCACAGCCCCCGGACGTAACCGTAAAGTCATCAAGACCGATCTGGACCAGGCACATTTCCTGATTGGTGCGGCATTTCCTAATTCAGGTGTAAAGATTGAAAATGAGCTAAATAATCCCAACTTCAGGATTAAAAAATCAGTGGATGAAATACTTAAGTGGTACATGCAGATAGGAGATTTGTTAGAGATTCGGCAATCTGCGCGAACTGCGCTGCAACTGGTCGAGCACTGGCGCAGCCGCAGCCGCAGAACTGCTGTTCAGTTAACCCTGTTTGATACGCTGGAGGAGGAAGAATGATGGCTGAAGATTACGATATGCCAACAAAAAGTAGTATTCTGCTTTACCAGACAGAGGACGGCAGACAGCGTATTGAAGTACGACTGGAAAATGAAACGGTCTGGCTCAGCCAGCGTCTTTTAGCCGAGCTATTCCAGAAAGATGTACGCACGATAAATGAGCATATCAAAAACATATATGGTGAAAGTGAATTATTGCCAGAGTCAACTATCCGGAAATTCCGGATAGTTCAAACCGAAGGAAACCGGCAGGTTGCACGCACGGTGGATTTCTATAACCTGGATGTTATTATTTCGGTGGGGTATCGTGTTCGTTCTCATCGTGGAACACAATTTCGTCAATGGGCTACAGAACACCTGAAGGAATATATTATTAAAGGTTTTACCCTTGATGATGAAAGGCTTTCAGAACCAGGCGGTATAGAATACTTCGATGAATTGCTTGACCGTATCCGGGCTATTCGGGCATCAGAAAAACGATTTTATCAAAAAATACGGGACATTTATGTTCTTAGCGCTGACTACGACTCCCGGCATCATCTCAGCAAGGAATTCTTTGCAACTGTGCAGAATAAAATTCTTTATGCCGTAACCGGAATGACTGCTGCAGAGATAATTCACAGCCGTGCCGATGCCGGCAAGCACAATATGGGACTGACTATCTGGAAAGGGGCGGGACGTAGACGTCAACTCACCAAGCAGGATATGGAAATCTCAAAGAATTATTTGAACAAAGAAGAGATCAGCACTCTGGAACTGCTTGTCAACCAGTATCTTGATTTCGCTGAATTACAGGCCAGGCAACACAAGATAATGTATATGGTGAATTGGAAAACAAAGCTTAATGCTTTTCTGGAGCTCAATGACTAGGATATCCTTTCCAATGCCGGACGCATATCCCGTGAAATGGCAATGGAACTGGCTCATGTT
>DAOUWY010000146.1 GCA_030666885.1 Methanosarcinales archaeon | reverse complement strand
ACTACCTCCGAATTTGATCCTGAGGTTTATGGCGAAGAGTTTGTACGCACCTTTATGAAACGTCTGGGTGTGGAATACGATAAATTGATCACTATGAATTTTCTTTCCTCAACAACCATGTGTCCCTGGCTTACTGCTACAAAGGACGGCAATTTTATCCCAGTCCTGGTAGAAGCTCTTCGGGATACCATTCTTGATGTGGTTAAAGAGTATCAGGATCAATGACATTATGCTGTTAGGCTATTGGGTATTTGCTTGATTGAGTAAATCCGGTGCCAAAAGTAAATCTGGAAGTAAGGATAACATGATTAAGAAAAATATACAGAATAAGACTTCGGTTTGCACTGAGCAATCCGCATGTACAACGATGATTGTCGGGAAAAAAGCAACGGTTGACGGTTCGGTCATTGTTGCTCACTCTGACGATGATGTGACTGATGAAAGAGTTATTTATGTCCCGGCTGCCGATTACCCGGATGGAGCTAAACGGCCTGTCTATTATGATAACGCAAGTCTGGGTTATAATAGTGAATATAATTCTACCGAGCTTCGTCGTTATATCGGTACATCCCGCGGCCCTGGTTATGATACAAAAGATTATCCTCCAAGCAAACCCTTGGGTGAAATTCCCCAGGTTAAGCATACCTATGCATATTTTGATTCAAGTTATGGAATTATGAACGAGCACCAGCTCATGATCGGAGAATGCACAAACGGCGCTAAAGTACACCCCGGCCCCGACCCTGGTAAAAGAATATTTTACAGTGCTGAGCTTTCCCGTGTAGCTTTGGAACGATGTATAAAAGCGCGCAAAGCAATTGAGCTTATCGGCGACCTTATCGAACAATATGGCTACTACGGAACCGGTGAAACCCTGCTGATTGGTGACCCGGACGAGGCCTGGGTTATGGAGATGTGCGGTTATGATAAAGACGGAACTGATGGAATCTGGGTGGCGCAAAGAGTTCCTGACGACGGGTATTTTGTAGCTGCCAATGAGTTTCGCATCCGCGAGGTGGATGTTAATTCACTGGATATGATGTATTCCGCGAACCTCTTTAAGGTCTGCGAAGAGCAAGGTTGGTGGAAACCATCTGAAGGTCAGCTGGACTGGCTCAAAACAGTGAGCTGGGGAGAATACAGTCATCCCTATTATTCGCTAAGACGCGTCTGGCGCGCCCTGAGCAAAGCAGCACCTTCTTTAAACCTACCGGCCAGGGTTGAGGACGGTTACACAAAAGCCTACCCTTTTTCGATTATACCCGATAAAAAACTTTCAGTGGCAGATATCGCCGCAATTTACCGTGATCACTATGAAGGGACAGAATTCGATCTGACCAAAGGCAGAGCAGCAGGCCCCTTCGGCGACCCTGCCCGTTATGAAAAAAATCCTGACCAGGGCCCTGACCAGGGGTGTGATACGTTCAATTTGAACGAGTGCCACCCAAAATGCGCCTGGGAAAGGCCGTTGTCCATCTATCGATGTGGCATGATGTGGATCAACCAGGCACGAAGTTTCTTGCCGGATCCGGTTGGCGGTGTTTCCTGGATAGGACTTGACCGCCCGGCAGCCACCTGTTTGATGCCATTTTATGCAGGAGTAAATGAATTGCCTGAATTAGTGGAGACCATGAACCTGGTTAACTTCACTCGCGACAGCGCCTGGTGGGCTTTCAACTTTGTTGCCAACTATGCCACCATCAAATATTGCTACATGATTAAGGACATCAATGAAAAACAAAAAGAGCTGGAGGGAGGCGCCTTGGTTGTTCAATCAGCTGTCGATCAGGCCGCACAAATCCTTTGCAAGAAAGGGCAGGAAAATCTTTGCCGAACTTTTCTGACTTCTTTCTGTAAATCCAATACCGAAGAGGTAGTTTCGAGCTGGTGGAAACTCTCCGAAACTCTCATTGTCAAGTACAACGACGGTTGTATTACGACTGAAGATAAGATAATGCAACAGGTCGGTTATCCAGAGGACTGGCTTGATGATGTCGGTTACAAAGAAGGTCCAATTATTTACTAAAAACAGTTTCTGCACCCGTATTCCTTGCCCTGGTAACAAACACCCGGCCCCCTATTGTGGATTCCAGGTATTCGGACACGGCGTTCTTAACATTACCAGGGTCCTCTGCAACGGCATATACTGTGGGGCCGAATGAGCTCATACCAGCACCGTAGGCGCCCTGCTCCCTCATGATCTCCATGCACCAGCGTACCTCTTCAGTCTGCAAACCCAACTCACGTTGTTTGAACCCAACATCCTGGATGCGGTTTACCGCATCCCCGAAAGCATGCATATCCTCTTCCACCAGTGAGGGCAACATCTCCATTAGAATGATATGGGATACGGCCTGTACCTCCTCCAGCGGCAGGGGGCAGTACTCCTTAAAAATATCCACTTCGCGCTGGGACGAGGCCCCTTTCAGGTCAGGTATGGCCACTACAAGGGGCCAGTCAGGGAAATCATGGCGAAACAGCACAGGCCCGGGCGGCACACGGCTGGCAGCCGAAGGCGAGAAAGCACCCTTATCGGCAAACCTGTGACCGCCGTCCACGATAAAGCCGCCGTGCTCAAAGGACTCGACGCCTATGCCTGACGTGCCGCCCCGGCCCACAAGTGCGGCCACCTCACGCACGCCCAGCCCCAGGTCGTACATCACATTGACGGCCCACCCTGCAGCCAGTGCGGCCTGGGTGCCGCTGCCCAGCCCCACATGGTCAGGGTATGCCTCCTCGATTGTGATATGTATGCCTTTACCTTCAGGGATGACAGCTTCAGCTGCGGATCTTATGCGCCCAAGATTGCCACTCCCTGTGATAAACACACCCTCGTTTGTTTCTTCGGCCGAGAGCTTCATTGACGGGTCGTCCAGGGTCAGGCCAACGCCTCCGTCCACCCTGCCCAGGGATGCATTAAGGTCGATAAGGGTGATGTGCAGCCTGGAGGGTGTGGTTATCCGTATCATTACAGATAATGACAGTGCTGT
Source organism: Methanosarcinales archaeon (assembly GCA_030666885.1). GTDB lineage: Archaea > Halobacteriota > Methanosarcinia > Methanosarcinales > Methanocomedenaceae > Methanocomedens_A. The sequence goes on along the minus strand of DAOUWY010000146.1, from coordinate 2,540 downwards.
TTCATTATAAAACTTAGGAAATGAGTATTACCCAGGACTTGTATATATTAATCCATGAGCGGGCATGAGCACGGCTCAGAACACAGCCCCGACATGACAGAAAAGAATCTTAAGCTTGCCATCTACGCCACTTCAACCATTTTCATACTTGAGGTGGCAGGCGGGCTGTATGCCAACAGCCTTGCCCTGTTAAGCGATGCGGCCCACATGTTCATGGACATGTTCGCACTGGTCCTGACCTATGCCGCCATCCTAATAGCAAAAAGACCGTCCAGTCACAGAGTGACCTACGGTTACCACAGGCTCGAAATATTCTCCGCGCTCATTAACGGTATCACGTTAATTATTATCTCGGTATTCATTGCAAGGGAAGCATATTTCCGGCTGCTTGAACCGCCCCAGGTCAGGGGAATGGAGATGCTGGTAATAGCAGCCGCGGGTCTGCTGGTCAACCTTTGGGTAACTACACGGCTGCACGGTCACCACGACCTGAATGTCAAGGGAGCCTACCTGCATGCGCTGGGTGATACTCTGAGCAGCTTGGCGGTCATTGCAGGTGCACTGATCATCCTTTTCACCGGGAGTTTACTTGCCGACCCGGTGCTGAGTTTCATAATCGTGGCAATCATACTGCTGGGTTCTGTCAGGCTCATACGCGATTCACTCCACATCCTGATGGAATCCACACCCAGGCACATTAACATCAATGAGCTGGTTGAGGCAGTGAATTCCATTGAGGGTGTGGAAGGTATTCACGATATCCATGTGTGGAGCGTGTGTTCCAATGTACATGCCTTAAGTGCCCATATCCTGGTAGGCGAAATACAGGTATGTGAAACCGTAGCCTTGATCGATGCCATCAACAATGTAATGGCAGGGAAATTTAATATAACCCAGACCACATTCCAGTTCGAGAGCATTGAATGCGGTAGACCCCTTATTCATGGAGTTGAACATTAATAAGAGCCAGGAACTTGGATTATGGTCCGAAAAAAAGACAGGCATGTGATGGAGGCATTAGGAAAGACCAGGGTTGTGGTCGAGAAGGGAAAATATGCTTTATGCACTATGTGGTTCTCAACATCACATAAATTATATATTTTCACTGTCAGCGGCAGCACAAACCCAAACAGTGCAATCCAGCATCAAAGCCCTGGCCTTTGCCGCACTTATCATCATCCCGAGTGCGGGCCTTCCTGTAGGTGCATAAGATGATAGGGTGGTTGTAACATTGAATTATTGAGAAAACTATTAACGTTATAAGACCAAGTGATTATTAGTGATTTAAAATGCCTGTATCTGTTAAATTACCCAACGAGTTCCAGGGAATATATAAGCACATATTTAAGAGCAATCCTGAAGAGGGAACCATGCAACTTGTAATCCACGAGTTGCGCAGGAGGCTTGCCGAGTACAGGTTGATGGAAAATAAGTTACATAATAAATACAACATGTCTTTCGAGGAATTTAAAAGTAAGAAGACGGTTGAAGAATCCGGCCGTTCTTTTGAAGTTGAAGAAGATTTTTGTGATTGGGAACTTGCGCTTGATGGTATTGATACTATCAACAATGAATTCAAGAAAATTGCAAAATATACATGAAACTCGTTGATTTTATTGAAGCACTTGAAGAAGCAGCTTCAAAGTATATAGTACCTCTTTGAATCCTGGTTAGGACTGATAATGCTGTCAAAGCACGAGTTGAGATATCGGAAAACATCTTTGTCCAGTTCTATTTTCACCAGATTACCGGCACTACCAATTATGTAGTTGTGGGATGGGAGCGCAGGTTGTACGGCGGGGACTGTGTTGGAGGTAAGTGGCACCGTCATCCTTTTAAGAACCAGGATCTACATGAAACGGCAGGTAAGGCAGGAAAAGCTGTTACACCAGAAGAGTTCCTTGATGATGTGTTTGAGATATTGTTAAGAGAGGGATTGGTTTAAGCTGCTGTTTTGCCGGATAAGCACAGGCTGCGCCGATACGGGCAACGGGCCAAGTGGCGGGAAGGGAGTCAGGTCTTATTCAAAAATTAGCACCCAACTTGTAGTCGCGAACTGATACAAACTCTCCAAGGTGAGTTCGTGTAAGTTCGATGTAAATTAATACTTAGATTATATATTTTTACTGCTGGCGGCGGCACCAACCCGACATGCACAAACATTGCAATCCAGCGTCAAAGCACTGGCTTATGCTGCACTTAACATTGTCCTGAGTGCGGGCCGTACTGTGGGTGCATGAGATGATGGGGCGGTTCAGAGGGAGAAAAAAGGTAGTGCGGTAATCAATCCTGGTCCTCGAGTGGCTACCAAGGCTCTGCGGGCGCTGGCTAGTGTAAAGTCAACTCTATACAATCTTCCCGACCCTTATCTCCACAGGAACCACTTTCACATCAGCAATAACCACATCAACCCCGTACTTATACGAATCCCTCCAGAAAAACTCAGCCCCTAACTGGTTTACCATCAACCAATTAAAAACCCTTGACCTTGAAAAACGGGGAGATATCCCTGTAGACGATCTTCACAATCGACATGGATT
>DAOUWY010000343.1 GCA_030666885.1 Methanosarcinales archaeon | reverse complement strand
TCGTTGTTGGGAGCTTCACTTAAAGGAACTTCAGAAGGGAATATGTCGTCAAAAGCACTGAATAGGATAAAGTTCGGAATACATTGTTTTATTTGTTCAATAAATTTATTCTCGACATATCTTAAATTATCTATCTCGGTAGTTTTATTTATTATTTCTTGGAGGGCTTGGATAAATTTATCCCTCGTTTCTTCGTCAAGGATTTGTGCTAAATTAGGTTGTATTTCATTTCTAAAATTCTGAAATGGATATCTAATGTTCGTGATGTCATCGATATCTAGTTCTGGTAAAGTGCCGCCAATTTGTGGAAAATCCGAGTAGATATTCTTAATTTGTTCGTAAAATTCTATGGTTTCATATTGCGCTCTTTTTAATAGCTGCTCACCTTTTATGCCTAACATTTCTACGCTTTCTTCAGAAAGCAAATACTCCCTTGGATATTTCTTTATAATTTTTACGTCACTTGATTCACTCGTTTCTACATTAAAATTTATGTCGTTAAAAATTTCGTTTAGCGTTTCTTCGTGTATTTCAAAAGTTACCGATATTTCTGGTTTTGCTTCTTCATTTTGAATACGAATGGCTTTTTCTCTGATATCTTTCTCCATATTAAAATCCTCAAGAGCTTCTAAGATTGCAGTTTTGCCTGACTCGTTCTTCCCTGCTAAGATTATAACATTGTCACTCGACATATAACAGACACCACTATCTTTTATTGAGCGATAATTTTTTATTCTAAATGATTTAATTTCCATATCAATTCCTCTCTATAAATCTTCTCAAATATTGATTCGGCATTGTTTTTATTACGATTATCTCCACGATTCTTTCACATTTAATATTTATTACTAATTATGTTAATTCTTTTCAAGCGGCCATTAGCATATACCTTCGTTACATCCGCAGTATTGCACACACATCCTCTAAACAAACTACTTCTTTCCAGCAACAAACTCATCCTCGCCCCTATACTAAACCCCCCTGACTGCAATCTGTTCCCGAGCCATACGAATCGCTTCATGCAGCTTTCCCTCAAGCACATGTATCGGAGGCAGTTCAGTCAGGTATTCAGCAATATGTATCCCGCTCTCCTCCAGCCGCAAAAGCTCCACATGCTCATAAGACTTCTCCGCACATAATATAAGTCCCAGTGGCATCCCTTCACCCTCGCGCTTCTCATATTTATCCAGCCAGCGCAGGTAAAGCTCCATCTGACCCTTATCTGCTGCCTGGAATTTTCCAAGCTTAAGTTCAATAGCAACCAGGCAGTGCATCCCGCGATGATAAAAAAGCAGGTCAATATGGTAGTTCTCATCATCAATAGTAATCCGCTTCTGGCGAGCCACAAAACTAAAATCAGTGCCAAGTTCCAGTAAAAAACGTTCAAGTTCAACAAGGATAGCTGATTCCAGATCCCGTTCACTGTAGGTGTCAGTAAGACCCAGGAAATCGAGCAGGTATGGGTCACGGAAGGTCAGGTTAGGGGTCATGCGGTCATCGTTACGCAGGGAATCAAGTTCCTGCCTCGCGAGTTCCGCAGGCTTTCTGGATATCGCGGTGCGTTCATATAACATACTGTTGATTTTCTTCCGTAGTGTCCGTACGCTCCACCGTTCAACACGGCACATCTCTGCATAGAACTCACGCTGCAATGAATCCTTCATAGGGATGAGTGCAACAAAGTGGGTCCAGCTCAATTGTCGTGTCAGTGATACGACAATCTGTTGGTCAGGGAACACCTCTGCGAACTGGATCATCCGCCGCAGGTTCTTCTCTGAAAAACCTTTGCCATACTCAGCTATCAATTGTCCACTCAGCGCGGAGACAATCTCCCTACCATATTGAGCACGCTCATTGCCAAGGATATCGGTTTTAATGCGCGTTCCCACATTCCAGTACAATGTAACAAGGGCTGCATTGGCAGCTTCTGCAAATCTGGATTTTGAGGACTCGATTAAATCCCTTATATCCTCTACTAATCTCCCACCCACAAAAACAGATAGATCATTATTATTAGTGACCAGATCCGTGGATTTCTTAGAGAT
>DAOUWY010000112.1 GCA_030666885.1 Methanosarcinales archaeon | reverse complement strand
GCTTCCGGGATACCGGACCTGGACATTCCGGAAGAAAAAGGACGGCATCCGCGCCGGATGATTGCGGCATTTGAACGGCGCTTTGGTGAGGGACCGGAAGTGGAAGTAATGAGGATGCTCGGTCTCTTCGAGCACCCTGCCGATGCCGGGGCTATCGCGGCACTTGCAGCAGCCCCGGCGATTCCGGATCTGACAGAGCACATCCAGGGGTTGTCTGAGGCTGACTGGCTGCGCCTCATTCACAGGTTGCGTGATAAGAGACTGATCGCCTCCGAGAGCAGGCACCAGCCAGACCTCCTGGATGCTCATCCCCTTGTGCGAGAACATTTCAGCGAACAGCTTAAGGGTGAGTACCCTGAAGCCTGGCAGGAAGGGAACAACCGTCTCTACGAACACCTTAAACAGACTGCCAAAGAATATCCGGACACCATCGAAGAGATGAGTCCGCTCTATTCCGCAGTGGCATATGGCTGCCAGGCAGGCAGGCACCAGGAGGTGCTGGATGAGGTGTTCTGGCGCCGGATTCGAAGAGGAGGTGAGGCTTTCAATACCAAAAAGCTTGGAGCGTTTGGCGCTGATCTGGTTGCAGTCTCAGGGTTCTTTAATTTGCTCTGGGACAAGCCAGTTGCAGGGCTTACTGAAGCTGATAAAGCCTATGTCCTGAACGAGGCTGGCTTTGATCTCCGGGCGCTTGGTCGTCTGAAAGAGGCAGCACAGCCCATGCAATCCGGGTTAGAGGCTGATATTGCGCTTGAAGATTGGAAGAACGCTGCCAAGCAGGCAGGCAACCTCAGCGAACTCTTACTGACCATCGGCGACATTGCCCTTGCCCTTGAGTATGCCAAACAGAGCGTTGACCTTGCTGACAAAAGTGGCGATGCATTTCAGCGAATGAGCGAGCGGACGACTCTGGCAAATACTCTGCACCAAGCTGGTAGCCAGTCCGAAGCCGAATCTCTTTTCCGTGAGGCTGAGGAGATGCAAAAAGATCGGCAGCCCGAGTATCCCCTCTTGTATTCATTACAGGGGTTTCAATACTGTGATCTGCTGCTGAGCCAGGGGAAGTATCAGGGAGTGCTGAGCCGGGCTCTACAGACTCTGGAATGGGGAAAAGAAGGCGGTGGATCGCTTCTCGACATTGCCCTCGACAACCTCTCCATTGGAAGTGCATATCTATTTAAGGCACTGCAAGAGGGCAGCCAGGATTTCAATTCGGCGAAAGAGCACCTGAACCAGGCAGCGGGCGGGTTGCGGCAGGTAGGACAGCAGCAGGAATTACCTCGCGGCTTGCTTGCCAGAACTGAGATGTACAGGGCGCAAGGTGAATTCGATAAGGCGCAGCACGACCTGGATGAGGCGATGACCATTGCCAAACGAGGGGAGATGGGGCTGCACCAGGCTGACTGCCATCTGGGATATGCACGGCTGTACCTGGCTATGGGCAGGAACGAAGATGCACGCAAGTGTCTGGATACCGCCAGGGGGATGGTTGATGAGATGGGGTATCACAGGCGGGATAAGGACATCGTGGAAATAGATGAACAGCTATAATATTCCGCTGACTAAACAGTCGGGAGCAGGAATAGAACTATAGAATTCTGGCAATCCTACAGAAATACAAAACCATGAGCATCGACAGGGGTGCCTCGGAATTTCCATTCAGAGGAGGGCACAAATAGCACCAAAGAGATATCAGGCCAATTCCTCGATCACGAATGGGCCGATGCAGCCGCAGTCCTTGCAATGGTACTCATTAGTCATCGGTTAAGGAGATTGATTGGCTAAATCTGCACAGTTTTCCTAAAAGCAATGCTTTTTTTATGCATCCACAATTTGATATAATTCGAATACGGATGACACTAATTATATGGATTTACACAGATATATTTTTTATCCGTGCGAATCCGTGTCATCCGTTCAATCTGCGTTCTATCCCATTTGTTCTCTTACAGATGACATATGCAATGCTACTGGCATCCAGCCTTTGCTCGTAGCTTATCAACAGCAGTCATGGAAGAATACCTAAAGATTGGAAAAAAAGTGGGCAAAATAGATTTACAAAGATCAAAGCTATTTCCCGGATTTACCCCGCCGTTGCTTTAATAAATAGAAAGTTGATGCACCAAGCAGTGTCATCACTGCCACTATAGAAGGATTTATATTAGTTTTTGATGATTTCGTCTCTGTTCTTCCCAGGTTCCAGTCATAGAGGAAGACATCAGTGTAGTATGCTGCAAGCTCGGGATTTTCGATTATGATACCGATCTCTCTGTTGTAGGTCGGGCTATGTTTGTTCCAGTTTATCGAGGAGACCAGTACCCTTTCGCCGTCAACGATCACACCTTTATTGTGAATTTTTGTAATTCCATCCCGTTCCACAAGCCGTGCTTCAAGGTCCAGGTTCTCATGCGAGGCAAGATCATTCAGGTAGTTGCAGAGTTCATCATTATCATTCTCCTCGTTTGTGTTATACCACATTGAGTCAAGGAGGACTTTCACCTCCACACCCTGCATTGCAGCATTGATTGCAGATTGAAGGTAAGGGTTCTCATCATTTCCCCATTCCCTTCTTATATACGCCTGCTCGATGAAGAGCGTCTTTTCAGCTGAATTGATCATCTCGATAATTGTTTCATAATGGAGGCTGTTGTCAGGTCCGATAACCATACTCGCTTTGAACTCACCGTTTATATTCTTTGCTTCAAACACCTCATATCCGGCAAGGTCATCTGGCTCATATGTATCTGATTCAGATCCCTGTGTCAGGTCATCCGGACTAACCTTTATTCCATGTTCCCAGTCATGCTCAAATATGGAAGACATATCATGGAATATCTCCCTGTCTCTAATGACAACACCCCAGCCTCGATTTCCGCTCAATCCTTCAGGCGGATACCCGCCATTGTTCCAGTTATCAGAACCGAGAATAATGGTATCGCTGTCTATCAGTGCATACTTTGCATGGTTCAACCGGTAAATCGAATCATTACTGAAACGAACCTCTCCCCCTTTTTCTATGATATGTCTAAGTATTTTGACTTCAGAATCGCTGATACCACCAACAGGGCTGCCCTCGATGAGAATATACACTGTTCCACCCCGACTGAGCAGATCTATCAGTTCCCGCTCAATATCCTGGCTTTCAAAGAGATAGACATTCACTCTGAGAACGGATGCACTCCGGATCTCCTGTTTAAGAATCTTAAGACTGCAATCCGGCGACACAAAGACTGTGACCTCACCGGAAAATGATTTCGAAGATGGCATAAATTCTGACTGCCCCCGGTAATACTCTTTAAGCGGCAGCCATTCATATGCAGTATCAGTGTCCTTATCAAGATAGAAGCGCCTGAATATACGCTCTTCAGAAGCTCTGCCAAGCATAGATCCCTGCCACCCTGCCCCTTCATACTCAGAGCCTCCGTAAATGACACAATCCACCATGCTTGATGCACTATCAAGAAGTATCACCTCATCTCCACTGTTACTGAGCTGGATCCCTTCTGCCGGGAGTTTTATCTGGTAGTTCGATCCCGGATCAAGGATGGTTCCACCAGGTATTTCAAACTCTCCTTCAAGATCTGTGAGAATAAAACCTGATATATCAATTCCCTGACCTGTCGGGTTATATATCACCACATACTCGCCCTGGTCCATCAGGGCCTCCGGATTTGGAAGAAACTCAAGTATAACCGGATGTGTAATACTGGATGCAGACGATGGATTTATAGCAGATGTTGCGAGAAGAAGAGCGCATAGAAGTATAACCAAATTGAATCTAATAATGCATCCCTTCCTTAACTACCAGATGTTGATCATTTTTATTTGCATGTAGATACATACGGGAAACCAGAGTTAATAAATATTTGGCTCTTCGCTCTTTAGTATGGAGAGATGTTATGCAGTTATTACGCTGCAACCCTTATCTTCAACGATAACAGTATGTTCGGCCTGGGCCACCCGACATCCCCCTGATTCTATCAGGACAGGATATTTATGCAATTTTGTCGTTATTTTATCAAGTTCGTCTGGCTCGTCCATCCATCGTGTGGTGAAGGGGAGAGTATTGAACAGTGAGAACAGTTTTTGGTGTAACAGGTTTTTTGAAACCTTGCTGCCAACCAGGCTGTATATCCTTACCTCCCCCCGCCTGGTCATACCATGACCCAGTGTTGTGAAAGGCTCTACAGCCACCACATCCCCTGCATGAAGTACATTCCCGAAACTTGCGCTCCCATAATTCGGGATATTGACACCGCTGTGAATAGTATACCTTTCCATACTATGACCTGTTAGATCAGTCATCGGAAAGCAGTTATAGGACTTGATAACATTTTCTATAACCTTGCCAAGGTATTTGGTATTGACACCGTCCTGTATCTCATTGATGGCCGCATTTAAGGCTTCCTGTGCAGCTTTAATAAGTATCAGGTTGTGGTTGGTATCTACCTCAATGGTGTTAGCCGTATCAGCGATATAACCGTTGATATGTACGCCTATGTCGATCTTGACTAAGTCTCCTGGTGTAAATTTACTATCTCCTTTCAATGGCGTATAATGGGATGCGATCTCATTGATAGAGATGTTGCATGGAAAAGCTGCCTCACCTCCCATCTGCCTGGTAAGTTCCTCGGCATATTCGGCTGTATCCAGTAACCGCCCCCCTTCTTCCACTGCGTTCATTGTCTGTTCCCTGACACTCGAGGCAATCCTGCCTGCTTCAAGGTAGCATTCCAGGATTTCAGGATCCATTCCAGATCTTCCAATTCTTTCAGTTCTTCTTGTTCCTTCTGTTCTTCCGGTTCTTTTAGCTCCTGCTTTTACTGCCTGCATAATCTTATGTGACCCTGGAATCTTTTTTATCATTTTCATTTATCCATATATTTCAGAGGAGGGGGAGTGTTCCTCTATGTAAAAGGCTTGATACAAAGTAAACTGAAACACGGATTTAACTGGTTGTGCATGTTATTTGAAAATTGGGGCATCTCAGGATTACAAAAGAAAGTAAAACCCATTTGCCTTGATAGGGACATTAATGAATCTTGTCCCAAGGCCATTTCTAAGAACAATTTCCCGTATATTATCACTGCTTGCCCTCGACAGCACACAGCAGTACTGCTGCCGCAATTCCCAGTCGCCTGTCAAGCAGGTTCTGTGTATCAGGGGAAAAATCAAGTGTTACTTTGATAACAAATGGGTTGAAGTTCTGCTTGAACGTGCACACCTGTGTATCCCCTATGAACCCATTATAGGTCTGGGGAACCAGGCTGGTTAAAAAACGCCTGAACAGGGCCAAAAACGTGCTGTCTTCCTTGATAAGTCCGATTTCCCTGTCACCTGCGTCCATGAATATCCATTCATCTTTCAAAATGGACTTTAGACCTTTTCGTTTCAGGGCACCCACTTTCTCATTTGTGGTCGGGTCCACCACATCATAAGCGGAAGAGAAGTCCAGGATTTTCCTGGCCTTGATGGTCAGTACCTCTTCGTGCATGTCCTCACCTGTATACAGGCGGATATCTTCTTTCAGTTTGAATGCCTTCATTTTGGAATAAAAGGCAACATTACCGTCAGGGTCATAGATATGAAAGACAGCCCCGAACAATTTCAGTATCTTCCTGCGTACAAGGTATTTTTGGTGTGAGAAATTACCTGACATATTATTTCCTCATATTTTGAAAATAACCGGACCGACCCTGGATATCCGGAACCTACCTGATCATTATAAACTACTTTGTGAATTGATAGTACTTAAAATATTCAGTGATGTGATAAATGTTATCATGGGATACAGATACCGGACAGAGTATATTACGAGTAGGAGTGGGCCCGCGGAGATTCGAACTCCGGATCCCCGCCGTGTAAAGGCGATGTCATAACCGACTAGACCACAGGCCCTGTATGTATTGTGCAAATTGTTGTCGTTTTTAGGCTTAACTTGTAATTAGTGATATATAGAGTTTTTCAAGTTGTAGCCACCCCCCACATTCGAAAGATTTATACCGGGATAATTAAAGGTAGGGGAGCTCTTAAAGTTTAATGTGATGGATATCAGGATTGTGATCAGGGTAGAGGCTGTCCAACAATTAGGCTTTTTGATGTTTTCTATAGGTAATATAGTATCTTACAAGATTTTTTCGTGTTTTTTTGGCACGAAAATTTTCATCGACTCTGTAAAGCATTAGCTGAAGCGAGTTCTGAGCGATGAAATTTGGGAGTGATATTTTCGAAACTTTTTTCTATGTGGATAGCGTATTTCCAAGCACTACCGATGGGTAGAATATCGCCTTATAACAAACGTTTCACTGCTCATAAGCAGAATATCTCGCCGTCAAACAACAAATTATCGGTTACCAACGTGACCACGTTGAATTGCCGTAAGGTTTATTGAAAAGTGGGGTATCCACTTTGTGCAAAATGTTTAGAATGAGCG
>DAOUWY010000196.1 GCA_030666885.1 Methanosarcinales archaeon | reverse complement strand
GCTTTTGCCTCATCCAGCCTGCCGCCTGCCTGCATACTGGCCGAGTTGTCTATCACAATAACAGTGTGCTGGCCAGATACTTTCTCCTCCATTATATAGGGAGCGGCAGCGGCAAGGCTCAACAGTATCAGTACAAGCAGCTGGATCAGGAATAACGGGTCACGGATGAGCTTTCTCAGCAGCAGTGATAGTTTATTATGCTGCTGCTCACGTTTCAGGAAGAACAGCAGGGACGGTATGTCGAGATCAATGGTCCTGGGGCGCAGCAGGTAGAGGATTATCAGCGGGATGACACTGGCCAGTGCCAGCAGTGCCAGCGGACTGGAGAACATGATATCAGTTATGGCAGCCAACAATATCATCTCCCGTGGATGGTCCTGTAAATGGCCTCAAGGATGGGCAGATCTGTCCTGAACGTAAAGAAATCCGCACCCAGCCGGTCGCACTCGTATTTCAGGGCCGCATTGTGGGATTGCAATTCACTGCTATATTCTAAAACGAAGCCAGTATTGATATCTGTGAACATTTGCTCTCTGGTCTCAAGGTCACGCAGTTTAACAGCTCCCAGTTCTTCCAGTTCAATTTCTCCAGGGTCCAGCACCTGGATAACGATCAGGTCATGCCGTCCCATCCTATACAGGGCAGACTTGATATCATCCAGCGGTGCAAGAAAATCAGAAATGATAATAACCCTTGATTTTGATTTGATAACACTGCTGTACTGCTGCACTGGCTCGTTAAGTCCTGTGGAACCGCCGGGTTTGGTTGCATTCAACTGGTCGATTGCGGCCAGCAGGTTCACCCTCCCCCTGCCTGGTTTGGATATGTCGATATTGTCGGTGAATGTGGAAATGGCAAACTTCTCGTTATCCTTCATGACCAGGTAGGCAAATCCCAGTGCCAGCATGGCACCATATTCATATTTGTTCAACCCTTCAGCAGGATAATCCATGCTGCCGCTGGTATCAAGCAGGATATGGGTGACCAGGTCCCGGTATTCCTCGAACTGCCTGACATACAGCTTCTCTGTTCGCGCATATACCCTCCAGTCGATTGTCCTGAAATCGTCTCCCTTTTCATATTCACGGAAACCATAGGCATCTGTACCCCTTCCCACCTTAGTGGAACGCCGGGCTCCTGTATACTGGCTGGATACCCTTTTTTGTGCCACAAAAGAGAAACGTTCAAGTTCGCGGAGGAAATCGGTCGATATCATGCTGGTCAAAGGATCCGGACCTTATTTATCAGAGTATTTTGGCGTGTTTAATGATACCATCGATCACATGTTCAAGGGTTACGCCCTTTCGCTGGGACTCGAAGTTCAGGATTATCCTGTGTTTTAATACCGGATAAGCCATATTCACCACATCCTCCTCGCTGACAAAGTTGCGACTGTTGATCAGTGCCCTTGCCTTGGCTGCCAGGATAAGCCCGATACTGGCCCTGGGCGAGGCACCGAATTCAATAAACTCTGTATCTTTCCTGGTCTGGATAACAATATTGATGGCTCTCTTTTTTATTTCATCAGAAATAGGTACATCCCTGACCAGAGTCTGGAGTTCAAGTAGTTTATCCCTTGTCAATATCCTGCCAACGCTGGGAACCACGTTGCGGGTGTACCTCTCCACGATCTGGTCTTCTTCTTCAAATGTGGGATAGTCCAGGTTGATCTTCAATAAAAAGCGGTCCAGTTGTGCTTCAGGCAGGGGGAAGGTTCCTTCCATCTCAATTGGGTTCTGGGTGGCCAGTACAAAGAACGGTCTGTCAAGTTTATAGGTCTCATTGCCAATTGTAACCTGTTTTTCCTGCATGCTCTCCAGCAGGGCGCTCTGTGTTTTTGGAGAAGCCCTGTTGATCTCATCGGCAAGTACGATATTGGCAAATACCGGCCCGGGTTCGAACCTGAACTCCTTGTGTCCGCCTCTTTCTTCCACCACATAGGTACCTGTAATGTCGGACGGCATCAGGTCGGGCGTGCACTGTATCCTGTTGAATTTCAGGTCAAGTACCTGTGATATGGTGCTGACTGTAAGTGTCTTGCCAAGCCCGGGATTGCTCTCGATAAGGGCATGCCCGTCACACAGTATGGCAATCAACATCTGGGTCACTGCCTCCTGCTGCCCCACGATCACTTTCCCTATCTCGTCAAAGATCGACTGGAATATATCACCGGAACGCCGGTATGTATCTGACAGGTCTTCGGTGTTTCTGTTCATTCAATACCTCGTTACATTCTTTATTTAATCATTTTATATATCAATCGAATTATTCACTTTATATATCAATTCTGTTATCTTATTGTAGGGCATTATTCATTTGATGTATCGATTCTATTATTGTTGGCTCAGCCGGATGGCATATTCCCTTATAAGGTACCTGTCAGGTATGGACAGTTGCTGGAGGGATTGGTAGCTCTCATCAGCAGCATTGGAGGATACCACATCCACGGGATAGGTCTGGGACGGCACGAACCGGACACCATCATCCTGGCCGGCATGCCGTATAGTGACAGAGGTCCCGACACCCGGAATTATGACCAGCTCCACATTTTCCCCTTCAATGCTGGCAATTGATGTTTCTCCGTATATCTCCCCATCCAGTCCTCCGTTATTTGAGCTTGTCTGGTTGTCTCCGAACGGAAGAGTACTGTCAGGTAGTTTACCTCCCAGTTCATCCACCAGACCGACAATATCGTCTGGTGTAATGTCCACATGGGTCTGTGTTGTACATAGTCCGGCTGACACTATCGTCAGCATAACAGATGCTATTATCATAGTAAGCAGATGTCGTCGGTTTAGGAATGAGCCTGCATCCACTGCCTTTAATCCCGAAGTTACCTGGTTCCTGAGGTCGACCGCCACCAAATTATCGTCGTTTCTGGTGTCGTAGGCAGCCTTGAGCCTTTCTTGCATCCATTCATGCCTGGATTCGATCATCCCGATGGTGTCAATAGCAGGCTTTGTTATGTACAGTATAGTGACCAAGACTGCCGAGACCAGGATCGATAATGCCATTACCAGTATCTCGTCAAGGGAAACTGCATCTACAATATAATATTCAATATATTGTGGGAACAGTGAAACGATATTGAAGTAATATGACAGGGTATAGAGTATCAGGCTGAGCGTAATAAAATCTGCAAGTTTGTAATAGAACCTTTGCTTGTGGAATGTTTGTGATATTTTTTCAATATCGTTGTACATAGGACCCTCAAATGTTAATACACAGTTATTATGTTATTATTTCTATATGTTATAAGTAACATTATAAAGGTTTATATTTAAGTGCGGATGAGCTTGTAGTTTACAATAACAGCGTCAATACCAAAGGTTATATTCTATTTGCAGTTTGTGTGCTATGGAATTAATAAATGGTATTACTTATGTAGCAAGAAACCATTTAAAAAGGAAAAATATAATTATAGCAGGAAATATTATTATGAGGGAATATATTTAAATAATTTGTTGACATATATATTTCGTGTTTGTGTAATTAATTATATCACGATTGTGTAACTAATTATTTATTACAATATGATAAAACGTGTAGGTGATATAAAATGAAAATCAGAGTCGTAAGTTCAAAAGATGAAATAAGCACTATCGGAGAAGAGGAGATTGTCCACCTGGCATTCAGGCCGTCTAACAAGGATATTTTCACCCTTGTACAGACATGCAATAACCTAAAGGCCATTCATATACCAAGTTCGTATAACAAGACAATATCCAAATCCATCCAGATGTTCCTTGATATGCAGAACATTGCCCTTCTTGAAGGCGATGTATGGGGCCACAGGAAGGACATCAATGAATACTATGAGATCAAACCACAGATATTTGACCGCATAGAGGATCTCAGGAAGGAAGGAAACTCCAATGATGAGATACTGGACCGTCTCGGTATGGAGACCCGGCTCAGCAAAGATCTTATCAAGTTCCTGATCTGAACTACAAAGGAACAAAACGATATTCCGGTATTTACCGGAATTATCTTTTTTTATATTTTTATATTTTGTATTTTTATTTCACAAGGAAAGAGCCGAAGGCATAATCCTCCAGTTCAACCACTTTTTCCCATAATGAGTAACATTCACAGTCACTCCAGGACAATGCCTCAATATCCTGGGTGATGGAAAAATCACGCAGTGCCTGGGCCACATCCCTGTCACACTCCCTGCAATTATGGGGTCCCCTTTTCGTACCGGCAGCTACCGGGTCAGATACTAATGTAAGTCCGGGGAATTTCTCCTTTGCAGTTCTAAGCACAAATACAGCACTCCAGAGCCATGGAGGTCGGTAATCCCTGCGGTCGTACAGTTCTTCAACCAGCGTACCTTTCTGGATATTGGTCAGGTTCAGGGAGATGGTAGTGGCATACGGCGCAGCATCTGATATTGAG
>DAOUWY010000136.1 GCA_030666885.1 Methanosarcinales archaeon | reverse complement strand
CCAATCTGGTAATTTGTTTCCATTTTGAAATTATTATGCCTGATAGATGAATAACTCAATGGGTCAAAGTATGGTGTGGATGATATTGCTTATTGGGAAGTAAATGTGACGCTGGGTGTAAATATGGCGCCGGATTAGCTGCGGCATGATAAATTCTATGACCCTGAACAGGACACCTGGATAGATGCCGTGAAAACAGGTGATAAATATATAGCCGATCCAGCCCGGAATCCATCAAGTGAAACATTTATTACCCCTTTTACTGCATTTTGTTTCTGTTTCAAACATTGTGGCTTTTAAAGTGGGAAGAAATGACTTGATCAGTGCATCAACTGCTTTAAAATTTAATCAACCTAAGGACTTTGAGGAAAATATTAAGGACAAGAAGAGTTCAGAGGCTAAATTGGAAGTAAATAACAGTGAAAAAAATGACGGTAGATACTATAAAGATCCTAATCATTGGCGGCACAGGCGATACCGGGCAGTGGTTCACCCGGTTCTACAAAAAACATGGATGGGATGTAACGGTCTGGGGTGCAAATAAGAGGAAGGATATCTCCAAAAAACTTGGCGTGCCATTTGCTGATGACCTGGACAAAGAGTTGGCACTGTCTGATGTGGTCATGGTTTCTGTTCCCATTAACCTTACTGAACAGGTGATAGCAGATATTGCACCGAAAATGAAACAGGGCAGTTTGCTCATGGATATTACTTCGGTCAAGACCATGCCCGTACATGCTATGCAGAAGTATGCACCAGACGGCGTAGAGATACTTGGCACCCACCCCATGTTCGGTCCCACCATCACTGACCTGCAGGGCCAGATTTTCATACTGGTACCTGTTAAAGGGCGAAGTGAACACTGGCTGCCTGTGATTTGTTCATTGTATGAGGGGCATGGTGCCCATATCGAATTGGCAACTCCGCAGGAACATGACCGGATGATGGCTGTGGTGCAGGGTTTGACCCATTTTGCATACATTTCGATCGGTGCCGCCATGGCTGAACTGGACTTCGACGTGCCCGCATCCCGCAGGTTCATGAGCCCGGTCTACGAGATCATGCTGGACTTTGTAGGTAGGATACTGGACCAGAACCCGTACCTTTATGCCATGATCCAGATGAACCCGGAAGTAGAGGCTGTGCACCAGGCATTCATGAAAGTGTGCGAGGACATGTCAGATAAGGTCAACAGCAATGATATCCAGGGTTTTGTTGATATCATAAAGCGATCGGCGGTTCATTTCGGCGACACTCAGGCCGCACTTGGACGCTCTGACAAATTGATCAATACCAAAATATTGGAATTCCAGGAACTTATTGATTCCATTGGTGAAGAGCGTGGGCTTAGACACCAGTATTCTGGAGTGACCCATATAGGTATTATCAAGAAGGTGACTCCACTTATGGTGACTATTGAACACAGCGGCAGGGAGGTCGAACTCAAGATTGAGAATACCAGCCTGCTGCAAATGGATGAATTGCTTGAATGGAAGAAGAACAACCTTGACCATTCAAGTCGCGACGTATCTGCATTTATTCCACACGGTGCCAGACCAGAGACCATCAAAGATATCATTTCCAAGGTGGACGGGGTGGTTTCAGTTAAAGTAATTGATGTTTATATTCACCCTAACAGCGACAGTACCAGTGTAACTATCAGGATTACCATCAGAGGTGACCTGGATGCAGGTGATGTCCACCGGAAGGTAAATGACCTGCTGTCGGGTATAGGGTGTACGTTAAGGTAATGCAGGTTCGATGTGGTAACTGTGAATGTTACAATGATGCAATTTGGTAACTACGATTACCAAATATCGATTATTTTGGTAACTACGATTACCAAAATGTTTATCATTTGGTAATTGTAATAACTAAATGTGAGATTTGAAGAGCTATCAAAGGAAAATCTATGGTGGAAGTTTGGCAATGACTTCCATAGATATGACCGTCACTTGAAGGAACTAAGTGAGGCCTTTATAGAATTTAAAAGAAAGCCCATCCACCTGCAAAGCGGCAACATTTACATAATAAGAGGTATGCGGCAGATAGGTAAGACCACTTATATAAAGCAGACAATCCTTAGGCTGCTTAATGAAGGCATCGACCCGCAAACAATATTATTTATCTCATGTGATCGGCTTTCATCAAGAAAAGAACTTCATAATCTGGTATCAAATTTTCTACAGCAAAATATGGAATCATCAGTATTATACATTTTTCTGGATGAAATAACATATCTAAAGGATTGGGTGCTGGAATTAAAAACCATTGCCGATGGGAATTATATTGATAAGTTGATAGTAGTCGCAACAGGGTCAAATCCTATCAAGTTGAAGGAAAAAACCGAACGGCTTCCCGGAAGAAGAGTGGAAGGTAATGAATACTACTTCAAACCCCTGAGTTTCAGGGATTTTGCCCTGCAATCCATCGAAAGAATAGCAGAATTCACTACATCCAAAGAACTGGCAAATGCCTTGAAAAAATCGAAGGATGCCATTTTAGATAGCAAAATTGATATGGATAATTTTAACATTTCTACAATCAAGAAGGCCTTACCATATAAAGCGGAACTTGATTGGCTGTTCGAAATATACATCCTGACCGGGGGTATCCCTCTGGTTGTGAATGATTACCTGGCTCAAAAATATATTCATGAATCCGGGAATATTGATGGTAAAATATATGAAACATTCATCAGGCTTATACTTGGGGACATTACTAAGCTGCGAAGAAGTGAAACCACAGCAAAAGAGATCCTGAAAAATATTGCAACAAAATACAGTACGAGATATAGTTATACAACTTTAGGGAAAAGTGCAGGCGGCATTGTACACCAGACTATTATCGAGTATCTCGAACTGTTTCAGAACTCCCTTTTGGTAGATGTGCTGAGTTCCTACGATTTCACTAAAAAAACTCCCAGGTTTAAAGGTGATAAGAAAATATATTTTTCAAATCCATTCATTTTTTACACCATCAATTCTCTATTATCTGGCGAGGACGGCTTTATTGCCAGCAAGGAAATTGTATCAGGAAATAAGGATGTACTAATTGAAGGTATAGTGGAAAACCATCTTGCTCAGACAAAGGAAATTCCATATCTTAGGGAATGGAATACTTATTTGTGGTTCTATTATACTACTCGTACCGGCAAAGAAATAGATTTTATTTACAAGGGTGATGGGTATCTTGGAATCGAGGTGAAATATAAAGAAGAGGTTAATACGCAGGAAATTACATGGACCCCTGAAGTCAAGATGACAATTGTGCTAACAAAAAACCAATTTGAAATTCACAAAGATATATTGTTTATACCAATTTCTGTTTTCCTTGTATGTACAGATAAATCACTAAAAACACTGTGAATTGAGTTTTTTTATGGTATGGAGAAAGTTACATGAGACAAATAAGAATTATACTTGGAGGAATAATTTCATTGATTTCATATTTTGGTTGGATATTTATTTTAACAGCTGCCAGTTTTATTTTTTACTCTGAGGGCGAAGTAATTTTTGGCAGTGAAGTAGTAAAAAGTACAATTACAATTAATCCAATATATAATTGGCTCATGGCAGGTCTTTTTCCAGTATTCTTTTTCGCTAGCCAATATATTTTATGCAATAATTTTGCAGAATACGAAGAAAAAATTTATTTTCTAAGGGATACAAAAATCACTTTAATGGGTTTTTCACTATGGTTAGTAGTAATTATGGGAACTTTCTTATTTCAAATGAATATTGACTATGATATGAATTTAGGCGGAGGGTATCTTACTATATTAATTATTTATTCCAAATTTCACATCCCATCACCGCATTAATGCTATCTCTGAAAATTCTTATTCCATTTTCTACGGATTTTGAAATATTGTACAGCCCCCCTGCTGTGAAAAGTTAATAATCTATTTAAATGTTGGATAACATGACTGGTAACAGAATGGAGAATGTATACAAAGGTAAAAATGCCAGATTTGAAATATGAGACTTTTTATTATTTCCTGGAACGGTTTATAACCACAGAGTGCACATAGAAAAACAATAACGCTCTGTGCTCTTTGTGTTTTCTGTGGTTAATCTTCTTTACCATAATCCATTTATCATACTTGATCAGAATAAATTAAAAAGTCTCTGAAATATACTGACGCTTGAAAGAAAAATGCCAGACGTGCCTGTTATATTATCCCAAACTTAAAAAAAAGGTGGAAAACAATGAGTAAAGTGGTCTTGATTGATTTTTATGCTGATTGGTGCGGACCCTGCAAGATGCAGGACCCGATCATAAATAAATTAAAGGGAAAATTCGCAAACTCAGTAGAGTTCAGGAAGGTCGATGTGGATTCAAATGCATCTGCATCAAGCAAATATGGTATTCATGCCGTGCCTACTCTTGTGATAGAGAAAAATGGAGCGATCTTTAAGAAATATGTAGGCGTTACCAGGCCTGATGTGCTGGAAAAGGACCTGAATGAGGCATTGAAATAAGTTTTAGAATCCATCAAACCGGGATGAGGGAATGGTTCAATCAATAATGGCAAGTATGGGGGTATCCCCCATAAGGCTAACCAATACCCGTGGTAACTACAGGCCCCACATATTGCTGTCATTCGATGAGCATGTTTTTGCCATTGACACCAGCCGGACATTCAAGAAAGACCCTGTACAGCCTGATGCATATCTTATTACCCATGCCCATTCCGACCATAATGGCAAATCTGCCATGTTATCCCCAAGTGCAGTTTGCTCGGATGAGACCGCAAGGGCGCTTGAAATCCGCTTTGACAGGGAATACAAAGGCAGGACGTTCAGGCTGGGCGATACCATTGACATTAACGGAATTGAAGTATCCACCCACCATACCCACCATACCATCGGGTCAACTGCCTTTTCATGGAAGAACAAATGCGGCACCAGGATACTGGTCACAGGGGATGTAAAGGATTCGTCGCACCTGCCTGATTGTGATTTCCTTGTAACGGAGGCAAATTACGGTGACCCGTCCGACCCGGCCTGTTATTTCGAAGACGATGTGGCAGGGCTTGAGCAGGTGATAGGGGATAATGTAGCTCTTGGAGCCTACGTATTTGGTAAAGCACAGCGTGCGGTAAGCCTGGTTCGCAATGCGGGCTGGCAGGACGCAATATCAATGGACAGGATGGGGTATAACCTGACCAAAGGCCTTATGGGTGACTGCGGCCCCCTCACCGAGATACTGGAGTACAACGGCAGGCATGAGGGTATGGTTATCGTACCGCCATGGGACCTGGGAAAGCTTCCCGGAAGTATGAAGAAATATGTACTCACAGGCAGGCGGGACTACTACTACCCTGCCATAAATATTAGCGACCATATGGATGTGACCAGGCTCGTGGATATGGTAACAGGACTCAAGCCGGGGGCTACACTGGTATATCACCCTGGCGGGGACAGGCCGTCAAAGCTGGCCAAACACCTGAACAAGGTTGGATGTCCGGCTGTAGCACTGAGCGAATTGGAACGATAACCCAATTTGGAAAATGTAATTTTTACAGGCTGTCCCAAAACACTCGTGGATTAATAAATTTTCATATCTGTGCATAATATTTCACACAAGTTTTGATTTTTAGCATTCAACTGTATCTGACCTTGTGAAAATTCCCATTCTAAGTTTCACCTACCCCATCCTCCCTCTCACCCAAAGCCCTTGAAAACACCTTGTAAAAATCAAAAATAGGGACACATGTCAACAACTATGGGGCTTGCCCCTCCTTTTATCAAATCTAAGCCATTCCAATCCGATGTAAATTTCACATTTTGTGTACTGCATTGTAATTCCCCCGACATATAAGTTTGCAGATCTACAT
>DAOUWY010000060.1 GCA_030666885.1 Methanosarcinales archaeon | reverse complement strand
TTCTTCGATGAACTGGAACCCTACTACAAACGGGGGCAGAGCCTCGTTATCTACCACCATACTTCCCGCAGGGGCACGGCAGAGAGGCAGGTCAGGGAGCGGTTGGCACAAATAGATGAGCGACTCAATAGCGACAGCACATTTGCCCTGCTCTACCACCGTGGCTCCAGCCGGGCCTTTTTCGTAGTACCATCAGAAAAACACAAAAGCATACTGACCGGGAAGGTTGAGCAGTTCATGCAGGGGCCGTGGTCACAACATTTCACAATGGTATGTAATAGATGAATCATCTAAAAATATCCCCTGCAAGTGCATTCTACTCACCCATCTGCTACTCAGTAAGGCACATAGATGCCGCCTGTTTTATTATCCTTAAACCACAAATACACACCAATCCATAATAAACTTAAAAAAAATAAGGAAACACCACATCATGTTCATAACATATCTGGCCCTGTTCGTAATCGTTCCCTTTGTAGAACTCTACATACTCATCGAACTTGGGAAAAGCATTGGAGCCCTGCCTACCCTGGGCATCGTAGTCATAACAGGCATAGCCGGAGCCGCCCTGGCAAAACAGCAGGGATTGGGTGTGTGGCAGCGCATCCAGGCCGAACTATCCAATGGACACATGCCTGGGGATGTCCTCTTCGACGGCGTGCTTGTGCTCATCGGGTCAGTCCTGCTGCTTACACCAGGGATACTGACTGATATTACAGGATTTATATTACTGGTACCACCCGGCAGGTTCATGGTAAAGAAGTACGTAAAAGCGTGGGTCGACAAAAAGTTGCAATCCGGTCAGGTGACATATTACACGAATACAGGATTTGATGAATATTGAGCTCAATGTAAGTTATTAAATATAAAGAGTACAACTATAAGGCATCATTATTCCCTATTATTTATCATTGGAGGAATTATATAATTGAAAGAACCTTCCGTTAACATCGGCATCGTGGGCCATGTTGACCACGGCAAAACCACCCTTGTAAGTGCCCTGTCAGGCGTATGGACAGATAAGCACAGCGAGGAGATAAAGCGCGGCATTTCCATCCGTTTAGGCTATGCAGATGCCACCTTCATGAAATGCCCGAAATGCCCGAATCCCGATAGCTATACGGTTACCAGAAAATGTGAACACTGCGGTAAAAATACAGAACCCGTCAGGACCATATCATTTGTAGATTCACCCGGTCATGAGACCCTGATGGCCACAATGCTCTCAGGTGCTGCCATAATGAACGGTGCTGTCCTGGTAATTGCGGCCAATGAAAAATGCCCGCAACCACAGACCAAGGAACACCTTATGGCACTCGACATAATCGGGATCAATAAAATCGTAATAGTCCAGAATAAGATAGACCTTGTAAGCAAGGAAGATGTGATAGAGAACTACCATCAGATACTGGATTTCGTAAAAGGTACAGTGGCAGAAGGTGCGCCTGTAATTCCCCTTTCTGCACAGCAGAATGTTAATATCGACATCCTGATACAGGCTGTGGAAGAGCATATCCCCACCCCGGAACAGATACTGGATAAACCTGCCAGGATGCTCATTGCCCGTTCCTTTGACGTTAATAAACCAGGCACTAAACCCGGCAGGATAACAGGTGGCGTTATAGGCGGAACCCTGAGTCTGGGAACCCTCCGGTCCGGTGACAATATTGAAATCAGACCTGGCAGGAAGGTAGAGTCGGGAGGGACAGTCAGGTGGATATCTATCCTGACCACTGTTATCAACATCATGGCAGGTAGTGAAAAAGTAGAAGAGGCCACACCTGGCGGTCTTGTAGGCGTAGGAACCAAACTTGATCCATCTATAACAAAAAGTGATAGTCTTGTAGGTCAAGTGGCAGGCAAGCCTGAGACCCTGCCCCCCACACGGGATAAATTCCTCATGAGAGTAAGGTTATTAGAACGTGTTGTAGGTTCAGCCGACGAACTGGTAATAGAACCTATCCATTCCAATGAACCACTTATGCTAAATATTGGCACTGCCACCACAGTTGGCGTAGCGACCAGTGTACGCAAGGATATTGTTGAGGTCAAACTGAAAAGACCTGTCTGTGCAGATTTTGAAGACAATGTAGCAATCAGTAGAAGGGTCGGTGCCAGATGGAGACTCATCGGTTCTGGTATTATAGATGAATGAACCTTATGATATAATATGAAAGTTATAATAGATACTAATGCATTCATGGTTCCGGTCCAGTTCGGTCTGGATATCTTCAAGGAACTTGGGCGTCTTGGGTTTTCGGATTTTATTGTTCCTTCATCAGTAACCAGGGAACTGAATGGTATAAAAAAATTTGCCAAAGGTAGGGATAAAATGTCTGCGAACGTTGGTCTCGGACTGGCCCGGCAGTGCAGGGAGATCATTACAGAAGGGAATGCAGATGATGCGATAGTAGAATTAGCCATGGAAGAGAAGGCAGCGGTTTTTACCAATGATGCAGAACTTAAGAAAAGATTATGTAGTAAGGACATCACAATAGTGTACTTACGTGGAAAGGATCATCTTGAAATAATGTAAGATGTTTGTTGTGATAAATATTTTAGATTCATAAACACATTAACTAAACACGTAAACTATAGAAATCAGAGGATTATTGAATGTACAATAAGGTGAGACTGGCAGATACTGTACGTATTGCTCCGGAACTGCTGGGAGATGATGTTAATAATGCAGTCCGGATTGCTTTGATCGATAAGTTGGAAGGGGAGATGGATAAGACCTTAGGTGCCATTGTTGCCATTATAGATGTGGTCGAAGTAGGTGACGGTCACATTCTTGCGGGTGATGGTGCAGTTTATTATGATGCTACTTTTGATGCTATAGTTTTTAAGCTTGAACTGCAGGAGATCATAGAAGGCAGTGTTGTTGAGATTGTTGAGTTCGGCTCTTTTATAGGTATAGGACCCATGGACGGGCTTGTCCATGTGAGCCAGATAACTGATGAATATATTTCATTTGATGCAAAGAATGCCCGTCTTGTAACAAAGGAAAGCAACAGGTCACTGTCCGAAGGAGACCATGTGCGTGCCAGGGTCGTTGCATTAAGCATAAACGAACGTGAGCCGCGGGATAGCAAGATCGGCCTGACCATGCGACAGCCTTCACTTGGAAGAATCGAGTGGATCAAAGATAACATGAAGGTTAAAGATAACGAAGAGTCCGTGGAGGCTAAGTAGACTTGACTGAACAAGCCTGCCGTGAGTGCCACAGAATCGTAACCGGTTCGACGTGTAGTGTTTGTGGTTCTAATTCATTAAGCAATGACTGGAGTGGATTTGTAGTGATTATTGATCCATCCCGTTCCTGTATTGCCAGGAAACTTAATATCAACCTTCGCGGAAAATATGTGTTGAAGGTCCGGTAGTGACTATATGCCCGAAACCATACTTGGCAAGAGGTTCTGCCTTCCTGATGCCATGCGTAGCGAGATGCGCAAGCAGTTTGGGGTCCTGTATGGCGGGGATGGGGAAGATACTACCAGGCAGATGCTCGCTGATATGGGCAGTCCTGCCAAACTTATTACCATAGGAGATATTTCCACTTTCAATCTGTTGCAGTGTGGAACTGTACCAGACATATCTGTTATCGATGAAAAAACACACAGGGAGCCTGCTGGTGTTGACATAATCAAATGTATCAGACACTCGAATTTTACTGAGATGGATGTTACCAACCCGCCAGGCTTCATAGAACCCGAACTGGTATCGGCTTTATACATTGCAATGGATGCAGATGTCCCCGTGCAGGTCAGGGTTCATGGAGAAGAAGACCTGGCAGCACTACCGGCCATAGTGCTTGCACCTGTGTCATCTGTGGTGATCTACGGTTTGCCTGATGAAGGGGGCATAATGGTCACGGTCACACCAGGTGTCAAGGACCGGATATATGACATGCTTGATAAGATGAAGTGTGATTAAAGATATAAACCATTGAAGATTAAAGGATAAGAAAAATACATATTTCATAATAGGATTAATGACAGCAAGATATTGATGATATCGAAACGGAGGATTCAATTTGGAGATTAATATTACAAAAAACTGGGAAAACCCATTATTAGACCGTAAAGAGATTACGTTCAATATATCCCATACCGGTGCAACCCCTTCCAGGGATGAGATTAAGAATAAATTGGTTGCGCAGCTCAACTCCCGACATGAACTGGTGATTGTTGATAAGATCAGTACAGAATATGGCACCCAAAATACGTCAGGATATGCAAAAATATATTCCGATGTGGAGCGGGCAAAAGAAATAGAGAATAAACATGTCCTGAAACGAAACGAGCTAAAACCTGCCGAAGAGACCGGGAAGCCGCCAGAGGAAGAATCCGGTGAATCACCGGAAGAATCAACCGGAGAAGAAACTGTTGCTGAAGAACCGGCAGAAGCAGAAGAAGCTACAACTGAAGAACCGGCAGAAGCAGAAGAAGCTACAACTGAAGAACCGGTAGCAACAGAAGAAGTTACAACTGAAGAACCGGTAGTAACAGAAGAAGCTACAACTGTAGAACCGGTAGCAGAAGAAGAACCTACCGTGTAAAATTAGACAAGGTGATCACAATGGCTGTACATAATTATTACGAGGTTTCAGATAATTCGATAAAAAGGTTAAGACAGTCCTGTCCCCGCTGCGGTGACGGGTTCTTTCTTGCCGATCATAAGGATAGACTGACCTGTGGAAAGTGCAATTATACTGAGTTTAAAAAATAATTGCACCTTTTTTTCACACTGATTTTATTATTTAGTATAGTTTCCAGTGGAAACAAAGGGCATGTCTGGACAGGTTATGTTTATGATAGCCTTTTTATTATTTCGTCTGCACTGTACTGCAAGGTAATGATGCGGCTTCTGCCCCTGGTACCTTTTCCTGTGAAACTGGCATTTATTAATTTCAAGGCAGACAGTTTTTCCAGTGTCTCGTAATATCGGGTATAACCAAGGCCTGTTTTATCATGGAACTCATTATACAGCTCACCTGTGTTGATCTCGGTGTGCTTGCAAATAAGTTCAAGCAGGGCTTTTTCTTCGTTTTTCAATGACTTTAACAGGTATGTGAGGTGCACCAGCTTTGAGGTCTTGTAGGCTTTGTCCACATCTTCAACTTCGATGGTCCTGGATGCCCGCATTTCGGCATTGAGACCTGAGCGCTTGAACAGGTCAATACCTACCCTCAGATCGCCAAGCAATTCAGTATATTCCACCACTTTTTCCAGCACCTCGGTGCCGACCACGTTATTGTAGAATCCCAGTTTGTTCCTGTTTTTAAGGATGTCCCGTATCTCATCACCTGTATACCTGGGGAACTTTATTTCCTCTGCCAGGAGGACTGATTCCACTTTAGGATCAAAATGAAATCCCATGCCTGTATCGCTTAATATGTTGATCACACCTATACGGGCACCGGGATTTGTTTCATGCGCGCGCAGCAGTGAATAGAGCACCTTGTCATGTTCACCCTCATGCATCAGGTAGTTGATATCATCCAGGACCGCCACCAGTATTTTTTCTTCATCTGCCAGGTGCCTGGTTATTTTTTCATTGATCTTGTTGAATGAAACACCTGAAGATGGCGGGGCTATATCGAACAATTTTTTGTATATCCGGGAGTAAACAGTAAACCGGGTGGAATTGGTCTGGCAGTTGACATGTACGGGAACTACTTTTGATGTGGATTTCTCTATCTCTTCGATTAGTTTGTGTACTGCCGTGGTCTTGCCTGTGCCGGGAGGACCTGTGCAAAAGGCATTTATGGGTCTTGTGCCGCGCATGGCTGGCCGGACACAGTACATGAGTGCCCGCATCTGGGATTCACGGTGGGCGAAGTATTCCGGGATGTGGTCAAGCTCAAATAGGTCCGGGTCCTTGAAGATTGTCTCGTCCCACATCAGAAGGTCTTTGTTCATATCACTATTATTCCAAAATTTCTGTTTGCTACTTATTCCATATTGATGTATAAATTTGTTATTAATCAGTTTGTGCGGAAGGTTCGTTTTTTCTATGCTTTTTTTTAAGCGCATTGCAATGTTTCATGCACATTTTACGAAACGTATATATTATGATAATATAATTATGAGAAAGCTTCAGCACGGGCTGGTAGCTTAGACAGGCAGAGCGATGGACTCTTAATCCATCGGCCAGGGGTTCAAATCCCTTCCAGCCCGCCATGACTTTTATTTTTTTCAATGAGCAAAACACAACGTAAGTGGCTCAATGTCAAACAGAAAAAAAGCAGGCCAGGGAAAAATAGTGGAAGGAATCCAATGATCCCTCCACTTAAATGTTATACGCTGTCTCGCCATGACATGTCTTGTCAAGCCCGATATTTTCCTCGCTCTCAGTGACCTTTAGCCCCATTGTTCTGTCAAGCACAAATCCAATTAAGATTGTACAAACACTCGCATAGATGATCGCGATAACCACCCCTTCAAGCTGTAGCAATAACTGGTGTGAATTACCAAGCAAAAGACCTGTGGCCCCCACACTTGCAAATACACCGGTTAAGAGTGCACCAGTAATCCCCCCGGCACCATGAACCCCGAACACATCAAGTGAATCATCATAGCCCAGTTTACCTTTTAACATCACGGCCCAATAGCACACAATTCCTGCGATAAATCCTATCAGGATCGCTGCCATCGGTGTAACAAAACCAGCAGCAGGGGTGATTGCAACAAGCCCTGCCAAAATTCCGGTTGCAAAACCCAATGCAGTTGGTTTTCCGCTATGGATCCATTCTGCTGTCATCCACGAAAGTCCTGCAGCTGCCGGTGCAATGAACGTTGTTAAAAATGCAAGTCCTGCAACTTCATCAGCAGCCAGGGCAGACCCTGCATTGAACCCGAACCAGCCAAACCATAAAAGCCCTACACCAAGCAATGTGAAAGTAACATTGTGCGGCTTAATTGCATCCAGGCCATATCCTTTCCTTTTGCCAAGGAAGACCAGGAGTGCAAGGGCTGAGATACCTGATGTTATGTGGACAACCGTACCACCTGCAAAATCAAGTGCTTCCCCTGTAAGGAATCCACCGCCCCATACCCAGTGGCATACTGGGGCATAGACGATTAGACCCCATAATGCGATAAATGCGATATATGACTTGAATTTGATACGCCCGACAAGAGCACCAGAGATCAGGGCAGGCGTTATTATTGCGAACATACCCTGGAACACAATAAATGTGTATGTGGGAATCGTACCTGATGTCGAGTAAAGGTCAATCCCCCGCAGGAATACATGCTCAAATCCGCCTATGAACCAGTTCCCGGTCCCGAATGCAAGCGAGTAACCAATTATCACCCACTCTATAGCAATAACACCCATCGCAACGAACGAGTGCATCATGCTGCTCAGCACATTCTTACGCCGCACCATCCCTCCATAGAATAGCGCAAGTCCGGGAAGCATGAATAATACCAGTGCTGATGAGATCAGGACCCATGCAGTATCTGCTGCAACAATAGCCATATTTTTACCCTCCTAAATTGCTCCGGACCCTATTTCTCCGGTGCTTATCCTTATGACGTCCTCAAGTGGCAGCACGAATATCTTACCATCCCCTATCTCCCCTTTTTCATTGGTTTTGGCTCCTCGCTGTATTGCCTCGATCGTGGGTTTTAAAAACTCGTCATTAACTGCGATGTCAAGTTTGATCTTTTCAAGAAGGTTTACTTCATACTCCAGTGCCCTGTATACTTCCAAATGCCCTTTTTGTGCCCCATAACCGGAAACAGATGTTACTGTCAATCTGTTTACTTCAACCTCCTGAAGCTCCCGCTTAACAGCATCCAGCCGTTCAGGTCGTATTATTGCTATTACGTATTTCATAGGTATCGCCACACGATAGCCGACTACATAATATATAATGGTTTCTATTGACGCATTTTAAAATTTGTCAATGTTGGATGGTAAGGAGTATTGTAAAAATTGTAAAGCAATTCAAGAATAATACCGGACCGATTTCGAAGAGGGGATTACCTCAACTTCGGAGCGCTTTGTTTATGGCAGCAAATATTGGAAGTATTAATGGTGGTTAGTACTGATTAATGGCGAAGGTATTGATCTTAAAATACCAATTTTTAACCCATGTCAATCATAACTATCATTCCATAATCTTTATTAAGGTTAATCAGTAATAGGTAATCCACCACATATTTAAAAAAATCAGGGGCATCAATCATGTCTGATATAAAAATAACAAAAGCCAAAACAAGTAAGATCAAATCAGTCGATTTTAAAAATCTTGGTTTCGGTGAAGTATTTTCAGACCACATGTTCAGCATGGACTATGAAAATGGGGAATGGATCAACCAACGGATCGAACCCTACGGTAAAATTGAGTTCGAACCTGCTATGTGCACTCTACATTACGCCCAGGCTGTATTTGAGGGGCTAAAAGCCTTTCATGTCAGGGATGGCAGTATCAACATCTTCAGGCCCGAAAAGAACCTGGAGAGGATGAACAGGTCCAATGAGAGGATGTGCATGCCGACCATCGATAAGGACATGTTCTTCGATGCCATGACCGAACTGATAAAACTGGAAAGGGACTGGATACCAAAAGACACAGGACATTCATTATACATACGTCCTTTTATTTTCGGTACAGATAATTTCGTTGGAGTCCACCCATCCTCTACATATAGGTTCATGATAATCCTCTCCCCGGTAGGTGCATACTACAAAGAAGGCTTCAATCCGGTCAGTCTGCTTGTGCCCGAGGAATATGTAAGAGCAGTCAAAGGTGGAGTAGGGGATGTAAAGACCGCAGGCAACTATGCAGCCAGCCGCCTGCCTGCCGAGATCGCACAGGAGAAAGGTTTCGCCCAGGTTCTCTGGCTCGGTGGGGAGCGCCATAAATATATCGACGAAGTTGGTACCATGAACATCCTCTTTGTTATAGATGATGAAGTGATAACACCAC
>DAOUWY010000183.1 GCA_030666885.1 Methanosarcinales archaeon | reverse complement strand
GTTAGTTAGTTCGTTTGATCGCTCTTTTTTCACTGCAAAGTTCGCAGTGCGAGAAGAAGCTACAATACCCATATGGGAATATTTCATATTATGTGTTACTAAAATAGAAAACTTTATTACTATGTACTTGCTATAATATAAATTGCAGATGGTAGTTACCAAAAATGAAATCTATTAAATAGCCAACTAAAGCTCAGTCAGTAGAGAAAACTATCATCCTCCGTAAATACATCTGCAGTACAACATGAAATATGCAGAGGGTTACTCCTCTTCTCTCTGCATTTTCAACCCTTTATTGCAGTGTTAATATTTGGAGCATCCGGATGACAAATGAATTAGCCAGGATCGGGGTAACGCTCCCGAACGATTTATTGGCACACTTTGACGAATCGATCATTAATAATGGTCACTCCTCAAGGTCAGATGCCATCAGGGATGCCATCAGGAGATATATCCAGTATCATGAATGGATGAACGACGTTAAAGGAGAACGTATAGGAATATTCGAGATAGTCTACAACCCGGTGAAGAAAGGTTTACCTGCCATTATTGAAAAAATAATTTTTGAGTCAAATGAAATACTACTGTCCTCTTTGCGGGTTCATATTACCAGTGATTATTACATGCGTATTTTAGTCCTGAGAGGAGAAGGAGAACATCTGGTAAAACTGGCAGAACAATTAACTGCCCAAAGAGGAGTAATACATGTGAAGATAAACACTGTGAACTTCTGTGAATAGGGTTATACCAAATCATACCTGTTTTTTATAACTTTCTGCTACAGAGATCGCAGAGATGTCATTTTCCCTTCCATATAGAAAAGATGTATGGAATAGTATCTATTTCTACACTCACTTCAAACTTATTACGATCACATCAGAACAATTCAAATATTCCGATCCCTGCCAGGGTGAGTGCGCTCACCACAATCCCGGATATCAGTACACCCATGAATATCGCAAGCAGGGCATGCCTGAATTCAATACCGAACACGAATGCAGCAGCACATCCTGTCCATGCCCCGGTAACAGGCAGCGGCACTGCCACAAATAAAGTAAGTGCCAGCGTACCATATTTCTCGAACCTTACATTGTGCTTGTGGTGAGTGTGGGTGAACAACCAGTTGAAAAATATATCCCATATTTTCCAGCGTCGCAGGAAATCCGATACCGGCCCGAGGAATAATAAAAGTGGGATGACAGGTATCATATTACCGATCACGGCCAGGAAGTACGCTTCAGGGACAGCCATGCCGTAACCGCCAACCTCAGCCGGGGCAAGTGCAATAGTTAAGGCCCCCCTCAGTTCCGAAAACGGCATCATGGCAATGATAACAGTGGCTGCCCAGTCGGGAATCCAGGAAATAAGAGCAGCAATAGTGGCGCTAACTGTCATTTCCTTTCCCGGCCAGGACAAAATAAGCAAGCAGTGCCTCTAACTGTATCCGCTCATTGGCACCTTCTGTCAGCCTGAAATCAATTTCGCCGATACGGTCCATCAATTTCACTTTCAGGATATCGGGAATGCTCTTGTCGAACATGGTCCTGTGTATCTGGACAATAATATCCTCACCGGATAAGCCCTGGTTGATAAGTAAAGTGTCCAGCTTGGTCCTTGCACCGATAAAGTCCCCACCCAGTGCCAGATCTATGAGGCTGCCTATCTCCTCTGGTCTGGCAGTGGCAGTGATCTGGTAGATTGCTTCCATATCTATCTTCTTATCAAGCAATCCGGCTGCCTGGAGGGCATTAATTGCTTTTCTCATATCACCCATGGAAACGTATTTTATGGCTTCCATGCCCTCGTCATCGACCTCAAGCCCCTCTATATCTGCAATATGGGCTATACGCTGCCGGATGGCTTCAAGTGAAATGGGGCCGAACCTGTATACGGCACACCTGGACTGGATTGGGTCTATGATCTTTGATGAGTAATTGCATGAGAGAATGAACCGGCAGTTGCTGGTGTATTTCTCCATGGTGCGCCTTAGTGCGCTCTGGGCGTCAGAGGTAAGTGCATCGGCCTCATCTAGGAAAATGATCTTGAAATCTGCTTCGCCCAGTGGAGATGTGCGGGCAAAGTTCTTGATCTTGTTACGCACTACATCGATACCGCGCTCATCACTGGCGTTTAGTTCGGTAAAATTATTTGTCCATGTGTCGCCGAACAGCTCCCTGGCAACAGCGATGGCTGAAGCCGTTTTGCCAACTCCGGGCGGGCCGGAGAACAGCAAGTGGGGCAGATTGCGGGATTTAACGTATGACTGGAGGCGTTTTATTATTTCATCCTGTCCAACCACATCTTCCAGGGTGTGCGGACGATATTTTTCAATCCAGATCTCTTCTTTTATTTCCAGGACCTCCTTGTGGGATGGATGTATATATGATTTGTTGGGTATAAGGTTTGTCAAAACATTTCAGTTAATAACATAATTGCATAATAACATAATAACGTATGTTCTTTATCAAGAAATTTGATGGACGTGTTGATCATGAGAATCTGGGACATCCCACCTGACAGATTTTGCCGGAACCACTTGCTTGGTGAACATAGGGAACTCCATGCTGTGTGGTCTATCATCACCAATGGCAAGAAAGCATATGCCAACCACCCTGAGATCACAAGATGGAGGGGGAAGCTAAAAGCCCTGTATTCAAGGCATGAGGAACTTGTCAGGGAGATGAAGGCAAGAGGTTACAATCATCATACTCCACTTGACCCGGTACTTGCAACCGGCGAGGGTGTACAGAGCATTTTTGTGGTTCCTTATGAAGAGCAGATCAGGATTTTACGGGAAAAGGGGTGCGAATGTAAAGTTTAGCTGGTCTTCCCTTAAATATTATATTTTTCAATATCCTCAAGCGTATTTACGTTTAAAAATGTCTTGAGTTTTGGGTCGAACTCCCTGATCTCATCCATTTCTACAGGTACCATATCTTCCAGATCAAAGATCGGAGCCAGAATAAACCTTTCACCTTGTTCGATAGACTTTTCGGTCCCGGCCAGCATAGGTCCGGTACGATATACCGCATGCAGGGGTTCATATATTCCATCATCTCTTACTGGCAATGCCCCATCATGTCCTTTAGCGCTTTTGAACAGGAATTCCACCACTCCTGCGTTTAGAAAAGGCATATCACAGGCAACAACAAAAACGTATTCACCACCAGCGGCCCCCAGTCCTTCAAGGATGCCGGCAAGAGGTCCCGCATTAACATATTTATCGACTACGATTATTCTACCTGTAGTATATTTTTCAAGGAGTTGCTTTTGCCCATCATCCCTTACTGACACTATTATCTCATCCACCACTCCTTCGAGGACTTCGATGGTATGTTCGATGATCGGTTTACCATTTATGGGCATAAGGGCTTTCTCCTTATACCCGAGCCGCTTACCCCGGCCGCCAGCCAGTATTATTGCAGAATTATTGATCATGTTTTAATATATATTCCGTAGAACGTTGGTGATACTTACCTAATACTCTGTTATCCGGGTGGAATGGTATCTGGACTTGAGCCCTGTCAGGTCAAGCAGGTTTTTCATAATGCCATTTATGACATCAGAGCTGTGCAGGATCACACCTGCATCGTGTCCGTTCATCTCATATGCTTTATCATTTTCAGGGACATCAAACCTGCTGATGTCCTCCCTGAATTCCTTGAGCCTCTCACTCCTGGATTCCCTTACATAAGGGCTGGACTTTGGCGTAATCCCGACAAGACTTAGCTCATACCTGAAACACGGCCTGTTCAACAGGCTTGTTAATATGTATACCGCAACAGGGTACATGTACTCGGGATCCACATCCTTTAAACTATTCTTCAGTATCCGGTATATGTCTGTTTCCTGCCCCCTGTGATTATATGAATATACCTTTGAAGGGGGAATTTCCTGTTCTACAAGGTAACCAGTGTCATTTAACGCCCTGAGGTATCCGGTAATGATCAACCTGTGCTGGTCATATCCTTCTGATTTTAGTTCCCTGGATATACTACTTATGGAAAGCTGGCGCTCATTTAGCATATTTATTATTACATTGAAGAATTTCTCAGACATGTATAATAATTGGTATTGGTAACAAACCTGATATATACTTTGGTAAATAACACCTGGACAACTTTTTGTCACAGATGGACTACTGAGTAAAATTTTTATAAGAACATCTGGACGTTACCTTCTTCGTCTACGATCCTGAATCTAAAATATTCACCAGAACTGTCATGAAGACAATCTATTTGCATAGTGCCGTTCTCACTGGTAATCTCGGTACATAGATTGCACATTTCAATACCATCTATTTTTTCAATTCCAGTGTATCGCATAAAATATCCTTGACAAGTCTGGTGGTTAGAGATACTGAAAATTGCTTTTTCCGGGCACCAGTTTTTTTCTGTTAGTTCCGGGTCATTATATTGCACTTCGTATTTTCCCACATTTGTAGTACAACCGGATGTTGCCAGTATGATGAACATTAATAATATTATGAGATTGAATTTATTAGACAGGCATAGTCCCTCCTTAATAGGTTTGAAATTTAGATACTAGTGTCAAGTCAATCCTCAAGTGTCGGATAAAGTCGAGATAACTTAATCCTTGCATCCTCAGTTGTAAATTGCCAATTAACTTTCGCATTTTTATTATTTCTGTATTTTTGCCATGCCAGTACCTCTTTGCTGAC